>NZ_JFCC01000014.1:0-59367 GCF_000582925.1 Acinetobacter sp. 1294596
TAGCTATAATTTTTCTATTTAAGCTATGCTTTTATAATATTAATTTATACTTTAAAAGTATCATAATAATTTTAATTAAATCTAAAAATTAGTTTTATTTTATGGGGCAGATAATGTACAGTGAATTAATCAGCTTTGTTAAAGCTGGTACAGGAATTGCTTAAAAAACAAGTATGTTTTTAGCTAGGTGAATGGATATGGAATCACTCAGCCAACAGATGGATTTGAATCATTATTCTCGTAAAGCTGATTTTGCGCAAAGCTTGATGTCCCAAATCTGTGGAGAGCACCGTTTAGATACAACATGTCGCGATACTCTTGATTTTCATTATGACGGTTTAAGATTGCCTCATAAACATATGGCCATTGGTACCATCAGCTATGGTGCCAACGTTGCAATTAATATTTCTAAGCTGAGAGCTTATAGCATCAGTTTACCGATTCATGGTAAACAGGCATTGAATGTACATGGGGCAAAATATCTTTCGCATGAGACAAAAGGATTAATTGTTTCAAATGCAGAGTTACAGGACCTGGTCATAGATAAAGACTGTAAAAAAATTCAGGTAGTAATTCCGGAACAGAGCCTGCAAATGGTACTCGCAGACCTTTTAAATAGAAAAGTTGAGCAGCCCGTTATTTTTAATCCTGAAATGTGTCTGGATACGGGCCAGCTTATTGAAGCGTGGTGGAAAAATATACAGAACTTTTTACAGCTTAAGTCTCAATATACAGGTTTTTATGGTTTACAGATGCTGTCTGAAGATTATGAGAATTTTGTGATCAAGGCGCTGCTTTTATCGCAGGAAAATAATTATTCTCATGCATTGAAGGAGCTGTCTCAGCAGCGGGAGCCTTCTTATATTAGCAAAGTTCGGAATTTTATTGTGGCACATGCCCATGAAGAAATTTGTGCTGATGATTTACAGCGTTTAGCTGGTGTATCAAAATCCAAATTATATGAAGAATTCCAGTATTACTACGGAACCAGCCCGATGTCTTATTTGCGTAAATACCGTTTACAGCAAATCTATAAAATTTTAAGTAGTTCAGGTCATCACAGAAAACTTTCGATTTCTAAGCTTGCCTATGATTGGGGATTCAACCATTTAAGTCGTTTTTCTCAGGAATATCGAGAAGAATTTGGTGAAAATCCAAGTGAGACAAAGTCCAGAATTTTATAAACTTCTGGCACCTATAAAAAAGCTGATTTAGATAAAAATCTAAATCAGCTTTTATTTGTAATTTTTATACTCTAGACAGAACCTTCCAGTTTTAATGCCTGTCTGGTTTTTGCTTTTTCCTGCATAACTTTTAAACTTAATGCGATAAAAGAAATAAAGGTTGGAATTGCCAGAATAAAGAAGATGCCGCTCAGGCTCAGGTTAAATGTAAAGATCAGAGAACCGAAGAAAGCACCTAAAATTGCACCGATACGTCCAATTCCATGCATCCAGGAAACTCCCACGGCACGGCAGGCAGTAGGATAAAAGATTGCCGAGAGTGGAAGCAGAGAAGATTGTGCCCCTGCCAGTAATGCACCAATCAGAAAGATGGTGATGCCAAGCAGTAAGATATTTGAACTGACCAGACCGGCAATAATCAGTAAGGCAAATGCGCTCAAATATGAGTATTTAATAACAGTGGTTGGGTTCAACTTGTCCATATACCAGCCCATAAGTGTTGCACCAATGACTCCCCCGAATGGGAAGATGGCTGCAATCAGACTGAACTGTTGTGTGGTAAAACCGGCTGTTTTCAAGATGGTTGGCATCCAGCTGGTTAACAGGTAAAACACCAGCAAGCTCATGAAACAGCAAAGCCATAACATGCTAGAGCCCCAAAGATATTTACCTAACACCAGTTTGACTGGACTTTCACTGCTCTGGTTTTCAGCTTGAGTGAGCACCAGTTTGACAGGTTCAGCGAAACATTGGCCCTGAATATTTTCCAGAATATTTTGTGCTTTTTGCTGCTGGTTACGTTTGATCAAGTACTGAGTGGACTCAGGAAGCTTGAATAGAAGAAATGCAACAAGAATAAGAGGAATAGCTCCCCCAATAATAATTACTTTAGCCCAGCCTAGGCTTTCGAGCAAATAAGCAGAAAGTACCCCACCACAGGAAATACCCAGCATAAAACCACAGCCAGCCAGACCGGTTAAAAAGGCTTTACGTTTAACGGGCATGTATTCAGATACAATCGTACTAATATTTGGCATGGCTGCTCCTAAACCCACACCAGTAATGAAACGATAAATCATTAGTTCCTGAGTAGTGCTGGCAAAGCCACATAACACGGTAAAAATCCCGAACAGTAAAGTGGTCAATACAATTACTCCTTTACGTCCAAATTTATCTGCCATTGGACCAGAAATAATGGCACCAATTGACATACCGACTAATGCTGCACTTAATACAGGCGCCAGCTGTGGTTTACTGATGCCCCAGTCATCCAGTAATGCGGGTGCGATAAAACCAATAATGCCAGTATCTAATCCATCGCAAAAGAAGACCAGAAAACCCAGAGTGAATACGACCCATTGCAAGGGTGAAAGTTTGTCACGGTTAATTACAGTATTTGCATCTATTGTCTTCATACTGATTCCTTTCAAAATATAAAATGATGACACTCAAATTGTTGAATCTGGTTCATGCGGTACAGATCAAAATTTCTATAGAATGTATTAAAAAATAGAATTCGATTATTTTTATCAGCCTCATTATTGAGACTGCCCCAAAACCTTGACCATTACAGATCAATAACGCTTAAATCTTGTTGCCAGTGATCTGTTCAATCTCCTGTAAACTGACTAAATGTTTTTAGTTCATTACAGGATATAGCTATAAACGCTCTTTCCAATTGAACTCTTTTTAGCCATATTTCACTATCCAATAAATCCTGATATTCATCCGTTTTTTCCATATTGTTTTATCGGGTGATATTTATGAGTTAAAAAATAAAGTAAACATATAATTTAAGGTAAAAACCTGAATTAATTGAAAATTGGAATATAAGTATTTTTAAGAAGAAAAAAATCTGAGCCAGAAATTCTGGCTCAGATGAAGATATTAAGCGGCTACACGGCGTCGTTCAACTTCACTAGAAGGAGCAGCTTCTGCTTCTTTCACGAGCTCAACATTAAAAGTGATGTACTTGAATGGCTTGTCCAGTTCGCGACGGGCTATTTCAGCTTCATCAGTCACATCTGTTGCTGTCGCAACCAGTCCGTCACGGGTAGCAAAGGCAAAGTCATCCCACAGATACTCGTCACCTTCGATATTGAACTGTGTGGTGAGCTTGCGGTAACCCGGTGCCGATACAAAATAATGCACATGAGAAGGGCGGTTACCATGACGGCCGAGCTTGTTTAAAAGCGCCTGAGTAGTGCCTTCTGGCTGGCAGCCATAACCTACCGGCATGGTGGTCAGGGCAACATATTTACCATCTGCATCTGTAAGGATGGTACGGCGCAGGTTAAAGTCGGACTGGGACTTGTCAAAGAATGAATAGTTCCCCAGGCTGTTGGCATGCCAGACTTCTACCTTGGCTCCTTCAATAATATTGCCCTCTGTATCAGTAACTGTGCCTTCAATGATCAGAGTGTCGACCTTGTCGGACTCGGAGCCGTCATCCATACGGGCAAAGCCGACAGACTCAGGGGCACCGGCCACATAGAGCGGGCCTTCGATGGTACGGGGAGTGCCGCCAGTAATACCGGCCTTGGCATCTGCCTCATCGGCACGCAGGTCGAGGTAGTGTTCAAGACCGAGCCCGGCAGCGAGCAGGCCGAGTTCATTGGTCTGGCCTGCATCGGTCAGGTATTCGAGGCCTTTCCAGACTTCAGAGGGCTGGATGTCGAGGTCTTCGATGGCTTGGAACAGATCCCCGAGCAGGCGGACGACGACCTGCTGAATGCGCTCATCGACCGGGCCTTTGGCGGTATCGACATTCATTTGTTTTACGAGCGCATCAATTTGTTGACGGTTCATACTATCACTCCTTAAGTATGTATAAGACGCTAACGGGGGCTGACGAGAGACCAGCCTCTGAAAAAACATCTTGTTGTTATCTTTCCTTGGTACAACTTGTTTTATGGGCTATGGCTGGTATTACTCTGTAAAAATTTTTCGCTATAAATTCGATAATCCTGCAACTCTTCAATATCCAGCCAGCTTTTAACTGCCTCAATCATGGGTGGAGGACCACACAGGTACATATCAAATGCCTGCTCAGCGAGCTGGTCTCTATTTAAATGCTCCTGAATATAGCCAGTTTTTCCTGTCCATGTACTTGAAGCTTTAGTCACAATCGGCTGATAACTAAAGTTGGGAATACGTTCAGCATAACTCTGCAGCCGCTGCTGTTCACATAAATCAGCTTCACTATTTACACCATAAAATAGCTGAACGGCAGGTGTGTTAGGCTGTTCTGCGATATTGTCGAGCATACCCAAAAAGGCTGAAAGTCCGGTTCCACCAGCGATAAAAACCAGTGGACGTTCTACTTCGCGCAAATAAAAGCTGCCTAAAGGAGCTTCCATCATTAAGGTTTGACCAACCTCACAGCGCTCACGTAAGTAATTGCTCATTACTCCATCCGGCAACAACCGGATTAAAAACTGTAGCTGGTTAGAGTGATTTGGCCGGTTGGCAAAAGAATAAGAGCGCCAGTCTGGTGTGCCTGGAATCTGTAAGCGTGCATATTGTCCTGGCAAAAACTGTAACTGTTCCTTATGTATGCTGGCATCAAGGTGTAAAATTGCAGTTGTTTCAGAAACCAGCTCAACAGCAGTGACCGTGGTGGCAAGCTTGAGCGTGTCACCTGCATTACAGATATTTGAGTTATGGTCAAAATAAAAAGCAGCATTTGACATGACCCGGGTCTGACAAGCCAGCATTTTACGCTCAGCGAGATCCCGCTCGCTTAACGCATCTTCATCAACATAATCCTGCTCGTAAATGCCAGTTTCACACTGTCCCTGACAGGTGCCACATACACCTTCACGGCAGTCTAAGGGGAGGTTGATTCCCTGACGAACAGCCGCATCCAGCAATAGCTCGTCATCATTTACCGAGATAAAAAAAGTTTTACCATCTGCAAAGTTGAGTGCAACAGAATGCCCCATGTGTCACTCCTTATACATGATAAAAGTCGAGTACGGAATCAATCTTGTCATTAAGCAAGATAGTGTGCTGACGACGGATCCGAAACGTTTCTTCAGTTTTGCGCAGAATATAAGTTGCATGTCCGTAGAAACAGCCTTCCAGACCTTGACGGTTGTAGAGGGTCTGCCAGACAACATTTGCCTGAATTAAACCATCCTCAAGCATCTTGACCCGTATATTGTTAATACTGTGCAAAGTACGTGGCAGAGGAGTTGCAGATGCTGCTTTACCTGTACGGATACGGAATACCCGGTCTTCTAGTCCTGAACGGTCTGCATAATAAATATAAGACAAGCCCTGATTTGGATCCTGTACATAGGTATGGTCATCTATCCACTGTGGAATATGATATTCGCTGTCTTCATCATATAACTCGAGATAGTCATCCCATTCATAGGCATCACAAAGCTCTGCCTTACGGTAAAGAAATTGAGAAACGGCGAAATGGAGTTCTTGAGACATGATTACACCTCATCCGTTACAGTATGATTTTCATGAGTAATATCATGCAATTTTAAAGCTTTCTTTTTCAGGCCGTCTAACATTAACTGTTGCCAGTGACCATGCTGGTTCACATAAAGTCCTTCATGCGTGAATTCACGCCCGGTAATGACAGGCTCAATAGCCAAGTCCTGTGAATTCTGGGTAGGGCCATAACACCACGTATGGTGGCCACGTGAAATATCGCTCCAGCGTTCCAGACGTGCTTGGAAACCTTTCTGCTGTTCACGGAACTCGACCAGATCGTCGGGAGTACCTAGGCCGGATACATTAAAGAAATCTTCAAACTGACGAATGCGGTTACGACGAGCTTCGGCTGACTCTCCTTTGACCCCAATGCACTGACTGATTACTTCTGTCTTGTTCCAGGCGACCGGGCGTACGATTCGTAACTGCGAGCTGATCTGGTCCATAAAAAACAGACTTGGATAGAGGTTTAAGTTTCTGAGACGGTGCATTGCCCACTCAGCACGTTTTGGACCATACTTCTCGACCAGATAGGGCATGACTGTCTCATATCCAGGGCGGACCGTCGGGTTCGGCATATCACTAAATAAAACGCTATGACCGTTTTTAAAGCTAAACCAGCCATCATCAGTTTCATTATCACCCGCACCCAGCTTGCTATAATCAAGAGTATCAAGGTCACTACCTTTGGCTGCATTGACCTGCTGGCGATGCTGTACAGTCGAAACATAATTGTAGTGAACAGTACTGACATGGTAGCCATCTAGGCCATTTTCATTTTGCAGTTTCCAGTTACCTGCAAAAGTATAAGCCGACTTACCCTGTAACACTTCCAGTTCACCGGTAGGTGACTGCTCGACCATCAGGTCGAGAAATACTTTGGCATCACCTAAAAAGTCTTCGAGGCTATCTGTAGCCTGCACATCCAGACTAACAAATATAAAACCACGATAGCTGGCAATCCGGCCCTGCTTTAGACCACGACTGGATTTGTCAAAATCTTCACAATATTCACTTGGTGCTTTAACCTTAACCAGACGACCATCGGACTTATAGCACCAGGCATGGAACGGGCAGGAGAAAGTAGACTGATTGCCTTTGGCAACCCTGGTTAATGTTGCTCCACGATGTTCACAGGCGTTAACCATAGCATGCAGTTCACCCTCACCATCACGGCTGATGATGATAGGCTGTCGGCCAATCTGAACAGTTAGAAAGTCATGGTTATTGGGAATTTCACTCTCATGACAGGCATAAATCCATACTTTTTCAAAAATGAATTCCATTTCAAGATCAAACAATTCTGGCTGCGTGAACATATCACGCGCTATACGGAAAACCCCGTCATTTGGACGAAAATCAATGCATCCTGCAACGAAATCCTGCCATTCAGTTACGCTACGTGAGGCCATTTTGTAATACTCCATTCAATCAGCGCTTTTCTTGATTGAACCGCGATTACCATTTGGCCTCTATCCGATTTTTCCAGAACTTTATCCAGTTTTTGCAGAAACGTCTTTAAAGCACTATATATGCAAATAAAAGAAGAATTCAGCGATGATATAACTTGCTTGAGATCAATAAATAAATTTTGAAATTTTATTGGCAGATGCAGTAACCAGATTCGCAATTTTGTCTTTAAATACATTTTCATCATAAGTACTAAGAGGACAGCTCACTGATAAAACTGCAACCATTTCCTGTTTAGACTGTTTAAAGATAGGAGCAGCACAGGCAGCCATATCATGATTAAAATGACCCCAGATCACCATAAATTTTTGTTCACGTACTAAATCAAGTCTAGCTAGTAACTCTTTTAAATTTTTAGGTGTGCGCTCGGAAAAGGACTTCCAGTCCTGAAATTTGCTATAACGCTGCCGTACCTCGTTCTCAGGCAAACTTGAAAGTAGATATTGTCCAATTACTGTAGCATGAGCTGGCCATCGGGTTCCCACCTGTAAAGTACTCGTAAATGCCCCAATAGCCTGAACATTATGAATAAAAATAATGTGTGTTCCTTCAAGAACAGACAGATGTGCAGCAACCTGAGTTTGGTCCCGCAGTTCTTTCATGATAGGTGTAGCAAGATCGGTCAGCGAAAGTTTGGACAAGCTGTTAAATCCGAGCTCCATAACTTTTGAGTCTAGGGCATAGGTCTTGGCACTGGATTTTCTAAGATAACCTGATGCCTCAAGCGTGTAGATCAGGCGAAAAGCGCTCGAACGGTTCACATTTAGAATCTCTGCAATTTCAGAGATAGTCATTTCACTTGCTTCCTGATTAAAAGCCTGCAAAACAGCCAGCCCTCGGACTAGGCCTGGTACCAGATATCGTTCCTCATTCTTATTGTTTGAAAGGTCTTCAGTTGTATCGTCTAGTGCAACAGTCATGATGAAATTACTCAAACCAGTAAATTTTAATATCGTTTCAGGTTCATTGTAATGTTAAAGAATAATTAAAACAATTTTTACATATAAAACTTTTGATTCTATTTAAAACAAAATTATTTTAATAAAAATCTTAAATATTTGATTATTAGTAAAATATAAAATTTGACATAAAAAATAATTTAAGGGTATTCTTTTATAAAGTTTCTTATATTAAATATTGTTTTATATACAAAACAAAATGAGGGCGTAAGGTATGAGTTGGATCTCAGTTTGTCAGCAGGGTGACGTTAGCGAAGATGAGCCGAAAGCCATCGAAGTTGAAGGGAAAAAAATTGGTATTTTTTTTGTCGATGAAAATTACTTTGCTATCGAAAATGTTTGCCCTCATGCGTATGCCTTATTAACTGAAGGATTTATCGAAGATCAGACTGTTGAATGTCCATTGCACGAAGCAATTTTTGACATTCAGACAGGTGAGCTAAAAAGTGGACCAGGGTGTAGAAACCTATGTACGTACCCGGTTCGTGTTGAAGGACAGGATATTCAAATTCAACTCTAGTCCTCACATGTACAAGGAAGCAGAACAATGAAGACATTTAATGAAAAGTTGGCAAGCTGGATTCATGCAACGCCGGCAACCGAAGCAGGTATCAACAATATTCAAGTTCCAGGTCAATCTGAATTGTTGGTTTGGCAGACACGTTATAAAGAACCAACCCTCTACGAACAGGATTTTGTAAAGAACTTGATACAGGTATTTTCTGCGGGCGCAACTGAGTTAGATGAGGTTGTTTCTGCCCTTAATCAACAGGGTTTCCGCAGTGAATCTGGTGATGAATGGACTTCTGCAAGCTTTACAGAAGAAATGCAACGTTTAGGTTATTGATTCAGGGAAGAATAAAATGAACGCAATCGTATCAACTTCACAAAGCGCTGAAGAATATTTAGAACTTGGTTTACGTGACCAATGGCATCCGGTTTTAGCAAGTTGGGAAGTGGCTGCTAATCCAGTCGGAATTACCCGTTTGGGTGAAAACATTGTGGTTTGGCGTGATGCCGAAGGTCAGGTTCATGCACTTGAAGATCGCTGTCCACACCGCGGTGCTCGTCTTTCCCTTGGTTGGAACTTAGGCGACCGAGTTGCTTGTTGGTATCACGGTGTTGAAGTTCGTGCTGATGGTGTGGTTGCTGATGTGCCAGCAGTTCATGAATGTCCAATGACTGGAACTAAATGTTTAAAGAACTATCCGGTCATTGAGCAACATGGTGCAATCTTCATCTGGTTTGATCTTGATGCAAATGAATCGCCAAAACCGCTTGAGTTTCCAGAGCAACTTGCAAGCGAAGAGTGGAGTGCGTTCCTTTGCCAAGCAGACTGGAAAGTAAACCATCAATACGCGATTGATAACGTGATGGACCCAATGCATGGGACCTATTTACACGCGACATCGCACTCGATGGCAGATGGTGAACGTACCGCAGAGATGAAACACCGCACAACTGAAAATGGTTTTATTTTTAAAAAAGAAGGCCAAACAGGTGTGAACTTTGACTGGGTTGAATATGGTTCAACAGGTGCAAGCTGGTTACGTCTTTCAATTCCTTATCGTAAACAATTTGGTCCAGGTGGCGAATTCTGGATTGTGGGTTATGCAACACCGATTGATGCCAACAATACTCGTGTATTTTTCTGGCGCTGCCGTAAGGTAAGTGGATGGCAACGTAATGTATGGCGCTTCTTATATCGCAATCATTTAGAACAGTTGCATTGGGATGTATTGGAACAAGATCGCATTATTTTAGAAAACCTTGCACCAAATGCACGTGCAAGAGAATTCTTATATCAACACGACGTTGGGCTTGCACGTTTACGCCGCTTAATGAAGAAAGAAGCCGAGAAGCAATTAAAGAAAATTGCTGCGCTAAATGCATCAAACCGTATCGAGATGCAGGAAGAAGCTCATGGCTAATGTAGCGTTGCTGCAAGGCAAAAAAGTTTTAGTGACTGGTGCTGCGCGTGGTTTAGGCCGAGATTTTGCTCAAGCCATTGCTGAGGCTGGTGCTGAAGTTGTAATGGCAGATATTTTATCTGATCTCGTGCAACAAGAAGCACAAGCCTTACAAAAACAAGGACTCAATGTCTATTCAGTCACTGTTGACCTTGCCAATGCAGTTTCTATCGAAAATGCTGTCACAAAAAGCGTTGAGCTATTAAATGGTTTAGATGGCCTTGTGAACTGTGCTGCGCTGGCAACTAATGTGGGTGGAAAAAATATGATTGATTACGATCCTGAACTTTGGGATCGGGTCATGAATATTAATGTGAAAGGCACATGGCTCATTAGTAAGGCATGCGTTCCACATTTAAAGCAATCGGCCGCCGGCAAGATTATTAATGTTGCGTCAGATACAGCACTTTGGGGCGCACCGAACCTGATGGCTTATGTTGCAAGTAAAGGTGCAATTGTTGCCATGACACGTTCAATGGCAAGAGAGTTGGGACAGTTCAATATCTGTGTCAACACCTTGTCACCGGGCCTTACTCTGGTTGAAGCAACCGAGTATGTGCCACAGGAACGTCACGATTTATATGTCAACGGAAGAGCGATTCAACGTCAGCAACTTCCACAAGATTTAAATGGAACAGCATTGTATCTACTGTCGGATTTGTCCTCTTTTGTGACAGGTCAAAATATTCCGGTCAATGGCGGTTTTGTCTTTAACTAAGGAGTAGTCAAATGATTACAGGGATCGAGATTTTAAAGTTTGGAGTTGAAGATAGAGCCGCTTCAAACAAGTTTTTAGCAGATTTTGGTTTAAGCCAAAGTAGTTCGGATATTGAAGGTACTGATCTTTACCAAACCCAAAATGGTAGCAAAATTTATTTATTTAATTGCGATGATGAGCGTTTGCCGACTGCTATTGAGCAAGGTTCAACTTTACGTGAAGTCACGTGGGGTGTTGAAAGTAATCAAGACCTTGAAAATTTGGCAGCTCATTTGGCCGATGTAGACGGTTTTAAACGTACTGAAACAACTGTTCAGTGTCTTGACCCCAATGGTATGACCATTCGTTTTGAACAAAGTTTTGTAAAAGAAGTACCAGAACTTAAAACGCAAGGCATTAACCAATACGGTAATATTCAACGTGTGAATGCCGCAAGTCCTGTCTATGAAAAAGGACAGCCTGTTGCGATTGGACACGTGGTATTTTTTACTCCTGATCTGGCAACCACCGAAAAGTTTTACATTGAAAAATTAGGCTTTCATTTATCTGATGCCTACAAAAAACGTGGTGCATTCTTACGTTGCCGCGGTGAAGGTTATCACCATGATTTATTCCTGCTCAGTGTTCCAAATAAACCTGCTGGCTTAAATCACGTTGCATTTGTAGTACGTGATATCCATGAAGTGATTGGGGGCGGTTTACATATGAACCGTTCGCAGTGGTCAACTTTTATCGGGCCAGGACGTCATCCAATTTCTTCTGCTTATTTCTGGTACGTCAACTCACCATTGGGCGGTGCATTTGAGTATTACACTAACGATGACTATTTGACAGAAGAATGGCAGCCACGTACAGAAGAACATTGCCTTGAACTTTTTACCGAATGGGCAATCGAAGGCGGTTTGGATAACACTACTCGCCGTCAGGTGAAGTCTTTGTAAAAAAATGCCTGAGCCAAGGAGAGCAGAATCATGGAAAGAATTGTAATTGTGGGAGCCGGGCAGGCTTCTGGCTGGGCCGTAAGCACATTACGCCAAAATGGGTTTTCGGGTGAAATTCATGTGGTCTCTAATGAAGAACAGGTCTTCTATGAGCGGCCACCTCTGTCTAAACAGGTCCTGTCTAGAGAGGCTGATTATGAAAGCCTAAGCTTATTCTCAGCTGATCAAATTGAGAGCTTTAATATTCAGTGGCACAAACCGGCTTTTGCTACACAGCTAGACCGTCAGCACAAACAGGTCATACTGCAAGATGGTAAAACTCTACCTTATGACAAGTTACTGATTGCTACAGGCAGCCGAGCACGGATACCAGTAAAAACCTGGCAGTTTATTCCTAATGTACTGACTTTACGAAATGTGCAGGACTGTGAATATTTGGCTGAACGTTTAGAAAAGGCAAATAAGGTAGCAGTGGTGGGTGGTGGGTGGATTGGTCTTGAAATCGCCGCTACTGCGCGAAAACAGGGCAAGCAAGTGCATGTTTTTGAATATGGCGACCGTTTGTGTGCAAGAAGTGTAAGCCCGGAAGTTTCTGCATTTTTAAAAAATATGCATGAGGCTCAAGGCACAAAAATTCATTTAGACAGCAAGAGCCTTCATTTGGTGGAAGCACCAGATCAAAAAGTTGAAGTGGTGAACCATCCTCAACATAGCCAGTTATTTGATTGTGTTGTAGTGGGTGCAGGTGCCGAAATTGCGAAAGAGTTAGGCGTGCACGCTGGGCTCGATGTGAAAGATGGCATTGTAGTGAATTGTTTTGGGCAAACCTCAGATCAAGACATTTATGCCGCAGGTGATGTCGCGATTCATCCGGGTTTGGGCTATTGCATTCAGTCTTGGGCAAATGCACAAAATCAGGCGATTGCAGCTGCGAAATCAATGCTCGGAATTGAAACTGAATATACCGATATTCCTTGGCTTTGGTCTGATCAATACCATTTTAATATCCAGATTTTAGGAACGTATCAACCTGAAAAAACCAAAGAAATGGTGATTCGCCAAGGCGGTGAAGATCAGGTGAGCTATTTATATCTGGACCATGAAAATCGCTTGCTGAATATGATAGCCATTAATGACTCGAAGTTAATCAAGCTGGCAAAGCGTTGGATGCAAGCCAACACCGTTTTAGATCCAAAATTATTAGCAGATGCTGAATTTAATGTCATGAAGTTAAAACCGTAAACATTAAATCTGGTTCTCATTACCAAATCGAAGGAATGACACATGAGTAATGAAGAAAAAAGTGGATTAAAGCATTGGGTGCCTGCTTTTGTCCTTATGGTGTGTGTAGTACTGGCCTTTTTCGACAAGATCAGTATTGCGGTTTTATTTTCAGACCCACATTTTCAAAGCTCGATGGGAATTGCTGAAGATAAAGCCAAGCTCGGATGGCTCATGACAAGCTTTTTACTTGCTTATGGGTTTTCATCAGTCTTTCTAAGCTTTTTAGGCGACATTTTTAACCCAAAGAAAATGCTGTTCTGGAGTGTGACTTCTTGGGGTTTACTCATGCTTTGCATGGGCTTTACCACAAGCTACTCAGGCATGTTGATTTTACGTGTTTTACTCGGTTTGGCAGAAGGTCCGCTATTTGCTTTGGCATACACCATTGTTAAGCAGACTTATACAGACCGTCAGCAGGCACGTGCCTCAACCATGTTCTTACTGGGTACACCGATTGGTGCATTCCTTGGGTTCCCAATTACGGCAGCCGTTCTTGCACACCACGACTGGCACACCACTTTCTTTGTGATGGCTGCGCTCACACTCATTGCAATTTTAAGCATTGTTTTTGGTCTGCGTAACTTACAGCTCAAGAAAACTGTTGAGCTTGAAGGTGAAAGTAAACGTACTAACTTCAAAGGCCATATCGCCAACACCAAAGTACTTGTGAGCAATAGCGCGTTCTGGTTGGTGTGCTTATTCAATATTGCCTTAATGACTTATTTGTGGGGCCTAAACAGTTGGGTTCCTTCTTATCTCATGCAAGACAAAGGATTCAACCTCAAGGAGTTTGGGGTGTATTCAAGCTTTCCATTCATTGCCATGTTAATTGGCGAAGTGGTTGGTGCGTTTTTATCTGACAAATTAGGCCGCCGCGCAATTCAAGTATTCAGCGGTTTATTACTCGCGGGCATCTTCATGTATGTGATGGTCATTATGACCCAGCCATTATTGATTATTGCTGCCATGTCTTTAAGTGCGATGGCATGGGGCTTTGGAGTAGCTGCGGTATTTGCTCTGCTTGCCCGAGTAACCACCTCAAATGTAGGTGCGACAGCGGGTGGAATATTTAACGGTTTAGGCAATTTTGCAAGTGCAATTGCACCTGTACTGATCGGTTACATCGTGATGCAAACACATAGTTTTAATTTGGGAATTACCTTCTTGGCTGCAGTCGCTGTCATTGGGTCGTTGTTCTTGGTTCCTCTTTTAAAACGTTATTAATTCACTGTATAGGAGTTTAAAAAATGACTACACAACAATTCGAATCGTGGAAACAGCCAGAAGGTGCTTCTTTAGAAGATTGGTTAAATACACGTATTGCTCGCTTTGAGACTCGTAAATATGACTTTGAGGCTTTGAAGTTCCAAGCCGATTACGACCCGAAATATCGTCGTGCTCAAATGCGTTATATGGGTACGGGTGCAACTGGTGTTGCAAATGACAGCAACACTGTACCGGCAGAGAACTTTACGTTTTCGACTATGGTGCTACCACCACAGTGTGAAGGTCCTTTGCACATTCACCACGACGTTGAAGAAGTTTTCTTTATGCTCCGCGGCGAAATTGATTTGTTTATTGAGCACAACGGCGAGAAATTCCAGACCCGCTTAAAAGAGCGTGACCTGATTTCAATTCCACCGGGGATCTACCGTGGTTTATTTAACCCAGGTCAAGAAGATGCCTTGATGTGCGTGATGTTGGGAACAGGTAAACCAACAATTCCTAACTATCCACCTGAGCATCCATTGTCTCAAATCAAACGTTAATTGTTTGATGAAGTGAATAAAGGGAAAGAATTAAAAATGATGACACTCATTGAAAAGTTAGCAGAATTTCCGGTGAAAACGGTCAATGTTCAAGGCCAGCAGCAAGCTTATCGGGAAGCTGGTCAGGGCGAATACCTTGTGCTGTTGCATGGCATTAGTTCAGGTTCTGCTTCATGGGTAAACCAACTTGAAGTGCTGTCTCATCATTTTCATGTCATTGCCTGGGACGCACCGGGCTATGGCAAATCAGATGAACTTTTAACGGATCAACCGAATGCGACCGACTACGCAAAGCGTTTGGCAGCATTGTTCGATGTTTTAAAAATTGAAAAAGCAATTGTAGTGGGACACTCCTTAGGTGCCTTACAGGGCAGTGCATTTGCTGCACTTTACCCAGAGCGAGTGAAACACTTGGTGGTCGCTAACTTGGCGCAAGGCTACCAACGCCACGATGAACAGACACAAATTCAGGTTTTTGAAAAAAGACCAAAAATGTTGAAAGAACTCGGTGCTAAAGGAATGGCTGAAAGTCGTGGACCTCATTTGATTTATAAACAAGAGCCACAGGCCTTAGCTTTAGTTTCAGAAGTGATGCAGCAGTTGACCCTACAGGGTTTCACACATGCATCGTACTTACTGGCATATGACGAAATACGTAATTATTTAACCGATTTAAAAGTCCCCTGCACAGTCATTGCAGGGCAGCAAGATCAAATCACTCCTGCGTTAGGTATACAAGAGCTTGCTCAGGAATTGCAGTTGGAACAGCGCTTCGTCATAGAAGATGCAGGACATTTAAGTTATGTCGACCAACCGCAAGCATTTAACCAAATTATGTTGACGATTCAGGAACAATCGTAAGAGAGATTAAGGATTATGAGCTTCCAAGTTGAAGGAAAAGTTGCAGTTGTTACCGGTGGCTCATCTGGGATTGGGCTGGCTGCTGTTGAAATACTGGTTGCAGAGGGTGCAAAAGTTGCTTGGTGTGGTCGCGATGAAGAACGTCTAAATGCTTCAAAGCACTATATTTTAGAAAAATTTCCACATGCCAATATTTTTACCAAAGCATGTAATGTGTTGAAAAAAGAAGAAGTTCAGCAATTTTCTAAAGACGTCAAACTCAATTTGGGCAATGTGGACATGCTCATTAACAATGCTGGGCAAGGTCGTGTTTCAAATTTTGAAAATACGCAAGATGAAGACTGGATGAAAGAAATCGAGCTGAAATATTTCAG
The DNA here is from genome assembly GCF_000582925.1 of Acinetobacter sp. 1294596. Taxonomy (NCBI): domain Bacteria; kingdom Pseudomonadati; phylum Pseudomonadota; class Gammaproteobacteria; order Moraxellales; family Moraxellaceae; genus Acinetobacter; species Acinetobacter sp. 1294596. The sequence continues at coordinate 15,983 of NZ_JFCC01000014.1, forward strand.
TGTTTTACATCCGGTAAGAGCTTTTCTTGACGACTTAAAACAGTCGGCAAATGCCTCAATTACCAATGTGAACTCATTACTGGCATTGCAACCGGAACCGCACATGATTGCGACTTCATCTGCACGCGCTGCATTGTTGAATTTAACCCATTCTCTGGCGCATGAATTTACTCAATATGGCGTTCGTGTGAACTCGATTTTACTTGGAATGGTCGAATCTGCGCAGTGGAAACGCCGTTATGAAACCCGTTCAGATTTAAATCTGTCATGGGAAGAGTGGACCGGCAATATCGCAAAAAATCGTGGCATTCCTATGCAGCGCTTAGGCCGCCCAGAAGAGCCTGCACGTGCTTTAGTTTTCTTGGCATCACCATTGGCATCTTACACCACAGGTTCGGCAATAGATGTCTCAGGTGGTTTTAACAAACATTTATAAATACAGGTGCTGTCATGAAAAAGTTGATGATGATTGGTTTTGGCGCAATGGCAGCAGAAGTGTATGCCCACTTGCCTCAAGATCTGCAACTTAAATGGATTGTCGTGCCATCTCGCAGCATTGAGAAAGTTCAATCACAAGTCTCATCTGACATTCAGGTGATTTCAGATATTGAGCAATGTGATGGTACGCCAGACTATGTCATTGAAGTGGCAGGGCAAGCAGCAGGGAAAGAACATGCTCAAAAAGTTTTAGCGAAAGGCTGGACTATTGGTCTGATTTCGGTGGGTACTTTGGCTGATAACGAGTTTTTAATTCAGCTTAAGCAAACTGCTGAAAAAAATGATGCCCATCTGCATTTACTTGCAGGGGCTATCGCAGGCATTGACGGTATTTCTGCGGCTAAAGAAGGTGGTTTGCAAAAAGTCACTTACAAAGGCTGTAAAAGCCCAAAAAGCTGGAAGGGCAGTTATGCAGAGCAATTGGTCGATTTAGACCATGTTGCTGAACCTACGGTCTTTTTCACAGGAACTGCCCGTGAAGCTGCGACCAAATTTCCTGCTAATGCCAACGTTGCAGCAACCATTGCACTTGCAGGGCTTGGAATGGATGAAACCATGGTTGAGTTAACTGTTGATCCAACTATCAACAAAAACAAACACACCATTGTGGCAGAAGGTGGCTTTGGACAAATGACCATTGAACTGGTGGGCGTGCCGTTACCAAGTAACCCCAAAACATCAACTTTGGCTGCGCTTAGCGTGATTCGTGCTTGTCGCAACAGTGTAGAAGCAATACAGATTTAAGAAGGATTTGATCATGGCAAAGGAAATTTATATTGCAGGTGAATGGCGATTAGGCCGTGGTGCAGTCATTCAAAGCCTGTTTCCGGCAGATCAGTCGGTAAATGCTGAGCTTTCAACAGCAACGCTTGAAGATGTAAATGAAGCAATTGAAAAGGCAGATCAGGCTTGGCGTGAACCGAGCTGGAGAAACAGCTTGCCGCATGAGCGCGCACGTATTCTCTATAAAGTTGCAGACATTATTGAAGCGCGTGTAGATGAATTATCGAAACTGCAAACCCGTGATAATGGGAAGCCTTTAACCGAAACTCGTGGCTTGGTGATGAGCGCGGCGGCAACCGCACGCTATGTTGCTGCGGCATGTGAAACGCTAAATGATGAGCTCACCACTCAACGTGCTCCAGACTTTATGACCATGAGTGTGCATGAACCTGTAGGTGTTGTGGCAGCCATTACCCCTTGGAACTCTCCAATTGCGAGTGAGGTTCAAAAGCTTGCTCCAGCTTTGGCAGCAGGAAATGCCGTGGTGTTAAAACCAGCAGAAGCAACTTCACTCATTGCTTTAGAGCTTGCCAAAATTTTTGAAGAAGCAGGTTTACCAAAAGGCTTACTTAGTGTGTTAGTGGGACGTGGTTCTGTGATTGGTGATGCCATTGCTCAGCACCCATTGGTTCGTAAAATTTCTTTTACAGGTGGAACAACCACGGGGCGTCATTTGGCACACATTGCCGCTGACAAACTCATTACCACTTCGCTTGAGTTAGGTGGTAAGTCACCAACCATCGTTTTACCGGATGCAGATGTCGAATTGGCAGCTAAAGGTGTGGCTTACGGTATTTTTAGCTCAGCAGGCCAAGCGTGTATCGCAGGTTCTCGCTTGTTTATTCATAGTAGTCTTTACGATCAGTTTTTAACGCGTTTGGTTGAAATTACCAAAGGCTTACGTGTGGGCCATCCGGAACAGGAAGGAGTGCATTTAGGACCACTGGTCAATGACAAACATTTGCAGTCAGTTGATCGCTATGTGCAACTTGCTAAAAGCGAAGGGGGTCAGGTTCTGATTGGTGGTGAGGCACTTACGACTGGTGACTATGCCAAAGGAAGCTATTACTTACCCACCATTATCACGGGCTTAAATAACAGTGCTCAAACCTGTCAGGAAGAAATTTTTGGCCCTGTTTTAGTCGTTATGAAATATGACAACGAGCAAGATTTAATTGCCCAAGCCAATGACAGTTGTTTTGGTCTCGCCGCAGGTATCTGGACTGAAAGCTATCGCAAAGCTTGGCGTATTGCACGTGCGTTAGAAGTGGGAACGGTATGGATTAATACCTACAAAAAGTTCTCGATTAGTGCACCGTTTGGTGGTTTTAAAGACAGTGGAATCGGGCGCGAGAAAGGCCGTTTGGGCATTTTATCGTACATGCAACAAAAGAGTATTTATATGGGGCTGAATGAACAGCCTAACCCTTGGTGCGATTAATAAATTCAAGGACTGAAAACAAATTTTGAGGAACAGACATGACTGAACATGTAAATGTAGGCGAAGCAATCGCAAGAGTATTAGAAGCGCACCAAGTTAATAGTATTTATGGTGTTATTTCCATCCACAATTTACCTATTGCCGATGCAGTGGGTCGTCGTGAAAAAATGCGCTTTGTCGCAGCCCGTGGTGAAGCGGGTGCGGTCACTATGGCAGATGCACACTCACGCTTTAAAGGGCTAGGTGTAGCGTTGACCAGTACGGGCGCTGGTGCTGGTAATGCCGTAGGTTCACTGATTGAAGCAATGAATGCGGGTAGTCCTGTATTGCATTTAACGGGTCAAGTTGAACGTGAATATCTCGACCGTGATGCAAGCTTCATTCATGAAACTAAAGACCAACTTACATTCTTGCGCGCATCAAGCAAAGCAGCGTTCCGTATCACCAGTCCAGACAATGCTGTTGGTGTAATACGTGAAGCTATTCGTGTTGCAACTACAGTTCCAATGGGACCTGTCAGTGTTGAGCTACCAATTGATGTACAAGCAGCAGAAATTGATTTGCCACTTAACCTTGGGCCAGTCAAAGCACTTGAGTTACCACAGGCAGAGCAAGCTGAAATTGATCTTCTTGTAAGCGAAATCAAAAAAGCAAAACGTCCGATTTTCTGGATTGGTGGTGGAACTTTAAACAGTGTTGCTGAAGTTAAAGCAATTGCAGATTTAGGTATTCCAGTTGTTTCATCGACTCATGCTCGTGGGGTGTTGCCAGATGATCATCCACGTAGCTTAGGTGCGTTCCATAACTCGGCAGGTGTTGAGCAATTATTAAAAGATGCTGACCTGATGGTAGTGGTGGGTTCTCGTTTACGTAGTAATGAAACCAAAACTTATTCGGTTGAATTCCCTGAAAACATTATTCAGGTAGATGCCAACCCAGTGGCTCAGCAACGTAATTATAAAATCCGCAACTTCATTTGTGGCGATGCCAAAGATGTCTTAACACGTGTGTTAGAACAGCTTCAAGGGACTTCAAAAATCGATGCCGATTATGATGCTGCTGTAGTTGCTGCTAAACAGTCTGCTATTGATGCACTGCGCAAGCAAATCGATCAATACGCTTTAATTTGTGATCACTTACGTGCAGCTTTACCTCAAGACGGCATCTTTGTACGTGACATTACCATGTCGGGCAGTACATGGGGCAGCCGTTTATTTCCTGTACAAGCACCAAACCAAAACATCCACTCACTCGCGGGTGCAATTGGTTTAGGCCTTGCAACAGCAATTGGTGCTTCAGTTGCTAACCCTGACAAAAAAGTAATTGGTTTAGTCGGTGATGGCGGCTTAATGCTTGGTATTGGTGAGATTGCAACCATGGTGCAAGAAAACACCAATATGGTGTTAATGATTATGAATGACGGTGGTTATGGCGTAATGCGTGGCATTCAAAATAACTACTTTGGTGGTCGTCAGTATTTCAATGAATTACATACACCTGACTACAAACTTCTTGGCGAATCAATGGGTGTGAAGAGCTGGAAAGTTGGCAGTGCAGAAGAGTTTAAAACGGTTATTCAAGAGGCTGTTGCTTTTGAAGGGCCAACCGTGATTGAGCTCGATATGAACTCGATTGGACCATTAAACTTCGCTGGTCCACCGCAAAAGAAACTGTATTAACCAGTTTGGATGGTTTAGTACATATGCTATGGGAGCTGCTAAGCCATCCTTTTTTTAGATAAATTTTTTTGTCTAAAAAACAATAAAAACGAAGTTTTACAGGTAAAGCAAATAAAGTTCCAGCAGGACGCTGGAACTCAATCAAGGATGTAGAGATGAAAAAGACTTCATTAATCATGGCATTCATTGCACCGCTTACGCTGGGGATAAGTGTAAATGTATTTGCAAAAGATTCATTGCTTGAATGGAAAAGTGCTGACGGCACCGACTCATTAAAGTTAGGTGGATTGGTTCGTTTAAATCAGCGCTATGAGAGTTGGGATAGCCCTAACCGTGGAATAGGTAAACTTGATTTTGATATTTTTAGAATTGATTTAAAAGGTACTTTTGATGATGCATATCTAAACGCGAGTTATATCATTCAGGATCAGGAAAAAACATCAATTGAAAAGGCATATGTTGGTTATAACCTAGATGTCAATAACAGCATTGAAGCGGGTCTGGTTTATAAACCTTTTACGATTTATCCCTATCCGCAAAATGGCTGGACTTACCACATTCCATTTTTTTTAGGTTATGGCAACAATATTGCACCGGGGATTAACTGGAATTATCACGACAAAGATTGGGATGTAAAACTCGGTTATTACCCGCAAATGTTAGAAACGAACTTGCGTTATTCACCTGAGAGTGCAACTTATGATGACTTGGCAGGGAATGCATTTCCATCTCAAAAAGCCTATCAAAATGAAAAACGTCATCAGGTTAATACTCGCATTGTTCGCAAGTTAGAAACTGATTTTGGTAAACAGGAGTTTGGTATATCGGGTGCAATTGCACAATTACATAATAATATTACCGATAAAGACGGCAAATATTATGCAGTCGGTTTGCATACTGAAAACAACTATAAGCGCTTTAACTTACAAAGTTCGGTCATTCACTATCAGTACGATGCTAAAAATCCGGATGGTGTAAATAGTGATATGACTTTGATGGGGGCAAACGGTTTAACGCCGGCATACTTTATAGCCTCTGAAGGTTCAGTTACGAGTTTAAATCTGGCCTACACATTGCCGGTTAAAGATTTTGGGAAATTAAAAGCTATTCGTTTTTATAACGATTATAGCTATTTAGATAAAGCTCGTAATGACTGGTCCGATTCACAAATGAATACAACAGGAATGATGTTTATTGCATCACCATTTATGGTTTGGGCAGATTATACGTGGGGTAAAAACTCCAATATTATTGGTGGTTCAACTAACTCAACAGGCTATACCTCTGCAACTTCACCAAATAGTGATAAATGGCTATACCGTATTAATTTAAATCTTGGATTTACTTTTTAAACTACTAAAAGGATTAAAGGCCAAGCTTAAAAAATGGCCTTTAATTTTATTAATGGCTTAAAAATAGATGAATCTGTCAAGAACTCTATTATATTTAAAAATTAATAACGCAGGAAATAAGGTAAAACGGCAAGCACTAAACCAATACCGCCCAACAGGAAAAGATTCTCTACAAAATAGGGAAAAATGATCAATATCAGGCCGCAGACTAAGGGAACAGTCATACTCTGTTTCCTGCCATATAAGAAATAGCCTAAACCAATAGAGCTAAAGAGCACTCCAAGCAACAGTTGTGTAGCGGTCATAAACTTAACCGATAATATTCTATATTTATTTTATAATACGAGAAATTGAAGAGGGAATGTAGCTGCTTCCGTCATTTTTAATTTATTGTAAATCAAAATATAAATGTCTATTAATCGCAGGGAGAAAGAGGGATGAGGGATGAGTATCAGCTTGCCAGTAGCCCAGCGTGGTGAAAAAGTTTTAACTTTAAAAGCTGCAGAAGTTTCAGAAAATGAATTTAACACTGAATGGCTAAGGCAGCTTGCTCAAGCTATGCACACGACTATGCTTGAGCAAAATGGAGTAGGAATTGCAGCACCACAGGTCTATATCTCTAAACGTATTATTATTGTAGCATCACGCTCTAATCTACGTTATCCCGATGCACCGGAAATGGAGGCAGTAGTGATGGTGAACCCGGAAATATTAGAATTTTCCAGAGAAACTTGTATGGGAGAGGAAGGCTGCCTGAGTGTACCGGATGTGCGGGGTACTGTAGAGCGGGCTGAGACAGTTAAGCTGCGTTATTTAACTTTAGAGGGTGAACCAGTAGAAACAATATATAAAGGTTTCCCCGCCCGGATCATACAACATGAGATTGATCATCTGAACGGAATTTTATTTGTCGAGCGGTTATAGTAATCCAATGGTTCATCTTAGAATTCTATATTTATAAATATAAAATTAATTATATAGAAATAAATTTTTAAAATAGCCTAAGTATAAAAATCTGTTTTTATAAATATTTACGTCTACAATTTTTTGAAATGGGTAGGTTCACGTAAAAATATTGATTCTAATTTTTAGAACTCCTGAGTCATAAAATACAGTAAAAGTGCAGTTTTTTGCCTAACACTTTTCAAGCAGTTATGTTTATTATGAATATTAGTGAACTAAAACTATGTATGTTTTATCAATACAGCTACTTACTTTACCAAGCCTAAAATACCCAGAAAACATGTGGGCAAGATAAACTAAAAATGGATAAGGAAATTTATGTCAGCTTATTATCAGTTACTTGAGCGTAAACAGAATCAGGATGGTACGGTTACAACATTCTATAGCTCTAATCGGCATGCGCAAGGTGCATGGAATCCGCATGAACAGCATATGGCGCCTGCAACCGGAATTATGTGTGCTGAACTGGAACAGTTTATGCCACGTGATGATATGCGTATCGGTCGAATTAGCCTGGATATTTTTGGACTCATCCATTTTGGTGATTTTTCAATTACTTCTCGCGTCATTCGTCCTGGAAAAACGATTGAGCTGATCGAAGCAGAAATGCAAGCTGGAGGGAAGACCTGTATTGTGGCGCGTGCTTGGCGTATGCTGAAAGCTGACTCTTCAAAAGTGGCAGGAATTGAAGATCAATCTGTCACACATCCTGAATCGCTACCCGTTTGGGATGGTATGAAGCGCTGGCCAGGTGGTTATATTGAAAGTATCGAGGCACGTACCGATGAAAACCACCGGGCAGGTAAAGGTACGGTCTGGCTAAAAAATGAACTTGATATGGTTAACGATAAATCTACTACTGATTTTGTTCGTTTACTCGGGATGGTTGATACAGCGAATGGAATAGTGCCACGTCAGGAAGGCAATTTTGAATGGGGTTTTCCAAACCTGGACTTGCAGCTGCATTTATACCGTATTCCACAAGGAAAATGGCTGGGCATAGAAGCTGTACAACAGTATGGAGAAGATGGTATCGGTTTAACTAGCGCTGTATTACACGATACCCAAGGGCCTTTTGGACGCAGCGAACAGATACTTACCTTAAGAAAAATGAAAGCTTGAAATTCAGTAGAGCAAAAAAATGGGCCTTTAAGAGCCCATTTTTTATAAGTTTATATTTAGGGTGACTCAATTTTTATTTCATCAGGATGGTAAAGACCCAGTTCAGTTAAATGCTGTCTTAGAATATGGCGCAGTTCAAGAATAGTTTCTGGCGTCATTTGAATAGAATGGCCACCTTTAAAGATTTTTTCAGAGGCCGCGCCTTCTAGGTGAGCACTTTGATAGGTAACTACACCATCTGTAATCACATTTGGATCTTGACTGTCTGTATTATTTCCAAGAATTGAATGATATACCAGACCATCAACAGGCATCACATCTTCAGTCAAGTCAATAAATTTAGATTTATAGCTTAAATTGCTTGGTCCATTCTGAATTAGTGAGCGATCAACCTGCTGTAAGATATCCTTAATACTCAAGTCATCATTTCGTAGAGATTCGCCAATTGCATTTACGAAAGTACCTGGTATGCGGATAATTTTACGTGCTGCCAAGGTAAACCAACGATCAGCATATCTAGTTCCTTTATGAGGAGTTGCCAGAAATACAGCGCGAGTAAAATTATTGATAGGTTGCAGGCGTAGACGCTCGCGAATCATGGGCTCATTTCGATACTGTACCAGCTGGTAAGAGTTCATTTTCTGAAGTGCTGTTTCTGAAAGGTCAGCCTGACTTACCAATAAGCGGCTAATAATACCTCCCATACTATGACCAATCAGAACTGCATCTTTAGCAGAGGGAGCATTTGGGTCAAGATTCTTGAAAGCTTGCTGTAGCAAGGCATAGATCTGAAAACGACTTTCAATGATTGGCATATTGGTAGAGTAGAAAACTTGCCATACCTGATAGTGTTCACGTAATACATTATCACCCATAATGTCGTTAGTTACTGCAATCCAAGCCTCTGGACTGCTAGCCAGTCCATGGACCAATACGATCACTTTTTTGTCCGGGTTATAGGGCTCAAGCATGTATAAATGCGGCATAGTTAAATCTTGCCGCCGGTCAAGCAGGGTAAGATAAGCCGCAATCCCCAGATTATTCTGAGCCAGCCACAAACCGTAAGGTGCAGAAAAGTTGGCCGCAAGTGGATAATTTTCACCTCCTACTTTAACTTTCTCGGTACTGTAAGGATCATATACATTTAACTGAAAGTGCGGACTGTTTAATATTTCTTCTATACTGCTCTCTGTCTTTGGCTGAGCTGTAATAGTTACTGCTAGATAGCGAGCCTTATGAATATTCGGATTTACGCCATTTTCATAAGAAAAGTTCATTGGGTCAAGGATATATTTATCTACTTCCTTACGCTCTTCCTGTGGTAATACTACAACAAACTCAGAGCCAAAACCGTCACGACGGTTAATTGAGCGTAGCCCTGAGAAGTTAAGGTTATAACTTGAAAGCAATTGTTCTAATGGCTGGTTTTTAAGCTGTGGGTATTGATCTACATTAATAGTGTAGATACTTTTACCCACCTTAATTTGGGGTGAAACCGTTTTACTAGGATGGCGTAAACTATAAGTTGTAACCAGCTTTGCTAGCGCCTGGTTATAAAAATCACGAATCTGTACCTGACGGTTATCAAAAATCCGGTCTTCAGGATGGCGTTCTGTTTTAAACAGATAGGCATAGCTATAACGGATGCTTTTGTCCAGAAGATTCAGCTGTTGATCCAGACACTGATTATAATTCTGTTCCTGTAATTTTCGCTTCTCCATAGCTTTAGTTGAGTCACCTTTACTCTTTGGTGCTGTGCATTCGGCTCCTCCAGAAAGTTCAAGCGACTTTGCCAGATATATCTCACTAGCAGCGGAAAGCATCTGCTCATCCATGATCTGTGGAATCTGCTCGAGTTCTTTAATACACTCATCCGGCTTCTCAGTACAGGCCTCAGCTTCACGTCCCGTCATGGACAATACGTTCAGACTGGCCTCACTCATCCGGTCACGGGTTAAAATGCTATCGCGTTCATTTGCGATACTGATATTCAATGCTTGCTGTTTAACACTGACCACCTGGCAACCGCTGAGCAGCACAACGGATAGGGTAGATAATAGCCAGATTCTATTTATTTTATTTCTAAACATGGGCTGAAGAATCAACAAGATAATCTCGATTAAATCATACGTGAATTCTGGCTGTTTTCAATTCAAACCCTATAAAAATAGGCTGCCGAAGCAGCCTAAATTGTGCAAAATGTGTGAGAGTTATGAGGCAGGTTGTGCAGGAGTGGCAGTACCTGGAGCTGCTGTAGCTACAGGTGCAGATGGAGTGGCAGGGACATTTATATTTAATATCTGCCAGACATTCCAGCGGCCCCGCTTGTCAATTTCTTCAATCAAACGGTCAGCAACTTCGGCTTCTTGCGGATATTTTACTTTATAATTTTTTAGAGTTGTGGTCGCATTCTTTTTCTGTTCCATTGCAATATAGTTATTAGCTGCTGAAAGATAAGCTTCCTGTACGCCAAATTTCATTGCTTTATCCAGATATGGAATCGCTTCACGCTGACCGCCACCTTCAGACAGGGCAAAGCCAAACCAGAAATTGGCTTCTGGATCATCTTGGTTAATACGTAAAATACGCTGTGCATAAACTAGTGACTGAGTCGTATAGTTTTTACCCAGGTCCAGATTGCGTGCCATTACACTTGCTTTGAAAGCACGAATTAATACATCGAATGACGCATTTGGATTAGCTGCCAGTGTATCAAGACGTTGACTGACCTCTTTAAGTTTATTTTCAAAGCCACGACGTTCCTGACGTTCGGTAAAGCGTGGTGGATAATGGCGTGCCTTACCTTCTACCAGCTGTAGAAAGTCATCAATTTCAGTAATATCAATTTCATTTTCACCAGCCAGTACAGCAAATTTCATGGCGCGCTGATTACTGTTGATAATTGGAACAATAAGTTTATTGGTTTCAAGGGTCGTAGTCTGGCCAGTGGTTGGGTCTGTAACCTGAAGCTTGGTGACTGGCTGTGCTGCGGCTGCTTTTAGCGCAACTTCAAATGGAGGTGGAGCATTATAATCAAACGGGTTTAGTGCATAAAATGGTGGAGAAATTTCAGGTTCAGTAAAGACGACCGGTTCATTGTTTACTTTCTGTTTTACTGGTCCGGTTGAACATGCAGTAAGAAATGAAGTAGCAATCAATGCACAGGCCAGTGGCTTAAAAGTCATATAATTCTTCCGTTAATTGTTATCTACATAAGAGAAGCACGTTTGCCAGTCTAAAAAATCCTATGCAAACATGCAATGTCCAGCTTGTGAGTATATGTTTTAATTTAGCTCAAGCTTTAGTCTGGGTACTTTGTGCTTCGCATTCACGGCGCACTTCTTCAATAATCTTTAACTCTTCTTCACTAAATGGGTGCTGTTCATTTTGTGCTGAACGCTTAAATGTCGGGTCAAGTAGCGATAAACGCTGACATAAGGTGTTCATGCGTTTCTCGTTATATTCAATACGGTCCAGCAATACACGCATACCTTCAAGAATAGGATCGGCCTGTTCCTGTGTGGCGGCATAAGGCTGGAAACCTATACGTTCTGCATAAGAACGACGACGCGCTTCCTGTTCGTTATCCTGAGCTTCTTTATCTTTAAAAATGTAACGTGCCGGTCCGCCTACCGCTGTAACCCCTGCAGGTATAGCCTTTGTAACCACTGTATTCGAGCCTACTTTGGCATTTTTCCCCACAGTAAATGGTCCAAGAATTTTAGCACCTGCACCGACTACTACGCCATCTTCAAGTGTAGGATGACGTTTGCCTTTATTCCAGGTAGTGCCGCCTAAAGTAACGCCATGATAAAGAGTAACATCGTCTCCAATCTCTGCTGTTTCACCGATCACTACACCCATACCATGATCAATAAAAAAGCGTCGGCCAATCTTTGCACCCGGATGAATTTCTATACCAGTGGCAAAGCGGCTGAATGAAGATAAAAGCCGGGCTGTACCCTTGCAGTCTTTCTTCCACAGTTCATGGGCTACCCGATGCATAATTAATGCATGAATACCCGGATAGGTCGTTAATACTTCCAATGTGTTACGGGCAGCGGGATCACGGGCAAATACGGCCTGGATATCTTCTTTAAGCTGCTTAAGCATCTGGCTGCTCCTTTTGGCTGTTCGACTTTTTCCATGTGCCATTGTTCAAGGCCTGCACCCGACTAAAAATGCCACGCAATAAATGATATTCCATACGGTCTAATTGTATACGCCCGAATAAGCGACGCAAGCGTAAAGGTAACAGGCGTTTATTGTTGGGATCTAAAAATTCAATCTCTTCAAGCATTTTTTCCAGATGGGGATAAAACTGCTCCATTTGTTCATGTGTAACCAACGGCTCATCCCAGTCCATCATAGACTTGCCAGTTACCAGCATTTGATTGGTTTCTTGAGGTGGAGTATCCATCAGCTCCAGTGTAGCCATACGCATTTCATAGCAGATTACTTGAATTGCCTGAGCGACATTAAGTACGCCATAATCGGTATTGACTGGAATAGTGACATGATAATTGGCTAGTGCCAGCTCTTCATTGGTCAGGCCACGGTCTTCACGGCCAAATACTATCGCAATTTCCTGCTGTTTACTGACAACTGCCTGCATAGAGGTTTGTGCTGCCGGGCGGGCATCTAATAGTGGCCATGGGATGGTGCGACTGCGGGCACTGGTACCAAATACCAGATGACAGTCCTGAATGGCCTCTTCCAGTGTTTCAACAATCTGGATCTGTTCAATAAGATCCTGTGCACCTGCTGCCAGCGCATCAATGTCCGGATGTGGATAAGTTCTTGGAGCGACCAGGATCAGTCGGCAAAGACCCATTGTTTTCATGGCACGCAGAGCACTGCCAATATTAGCCGGAAGTGTGGTATTGACCATTACAATTCGGACGTGGGATAAATGCTCTGAGATTAAAGCATTATCAAAACTGCTCATAGGATATCCAATTTTTGTATCAAGAATACTGGCTGACTTCAGCCTGATAAAGTTCTAAAGCTTCATCCATGCTTATATCATTCGAAGCGAGGGAAGCTGTATGTACCGGGCGCACAGGCTCTACTACCCGCGCAGCTTTGGATTTGACCTGGTACTCGATATGCAGAGCTTCCTTGCCAAAATAATCACGCAATTTTGCCAGCAACTCATCAAGTGGGGCAACTTTCCAGCTTGGACCCAAATGTAGCTCTGCTGTAGCATAGGGCTGCTCTATAAATAGCTGTACCGGAATATGCTGGTACATGTCTATATTACAATAAGGTGCAAGTATTTTTTGCAACTCCAGACCCAATGCCGGGCCTAACAGATCATCACTCAGCTGTATCTTGATGCTGTTTGCTCGCTTCTGACGGATTTCATTTAAGCTAAAAGCCTTGCTGAGACGCGCCATCGGGCGTTCATAACCTTCGCGCTCATAAATTTCTCCCTCAATGACTACGACTTTTTCATGCTGGATAATATCTTTAAAGCGTTGGAAACGCTCGTGGTTACAGCTGACTTCTACACGTGCTGTACCATCATCCAGTGTGATCATGACGCGGTTTGGAAAATTGGCGACATCGATTACCAGACCAGCGAATACAGTAGTCACGCCACGACGGGTAGGCGTCAGTTCATTCAGCCGACTTGGAACAAAAGACTTGAGTTCTGGCCGGTAGACATTAATAGGGTGCCCAGTCAGGTAAAGGCCTAAAGTGTCTTTTTCGCCCTTGAGACGAACCTCATCACTCCAAGGTTTTACAGGTTTAGCTGGTTTACGCTGAATTTCTTCAACTTCACCGAAAAGATCCATAATCCCGGTTTCACGGTTTTGACGGGCCTGATCTGCTGCTTGTACTGCCTCAGGAAGCTGTGCCATCAGGTCAGCCCGTTCAATTTCTAGACAATCCAATGCACCGGCACGAATCAGTGCTTCTAAAGTACGCTTATTGATTTTCTTCAGATCAATGCGGTGGCAGAAATCGAATAGATCTTTATACGGTCCTTGCTGGTTACGCGAGTCAATCACTGACTGCATTGCAGCCTCACCAACGCCTTTAATCGCACCAAGACCATACACAATAGTTTTTTCATCAATTGCATGGAACTGGTAAATTGACATATTGACCGAAGGTGGCAAAACTTCCAGATTGTTTTTTCGGCAGTCATCAATCAAAAATACCACGTTATCGGTATTCTGCATTTCCGACGACATTACCGCTGCCAGAAATTCGGCTGGATAGTGCGCTTTTAACCATGCTGTCTGGTAGGCTACTAATGCATAGGCAGCTGCGTGTGATTTATTAAAACCATAGCCGGCAAATTTTTCCATATAATCAAAAATATGGTTGGCTGTAGCTTCATCAATATCTTTTTTTGCAGCGCCTTCAATGAAGATTTTACGCTGCTTAACCATTTCCTCAGGTTTTTTCTTACCCATTGCCCGGCGCAGCAAATCCGCACCACCAAGCGTATAACCCGCACAATACTGTGCCGCCTGCATGACCTGTTCCTGATACACCATAATCCCGTAAGTAGGCTCTAGTACGCCTTCAAGCAGAGGATGCAAATATTCAAACTCACCACCATGCATACGATGAATAAAGTCAGGAATCAGATCCATCGGTCCTGGACGATATAAAGATACGAAAGCAATAATTTCTTCAAATTTGCTTGGACGTGCTTCTTTGAGCATCTTTTTCATGCCCACAGATTCAAACTGGAATACCGCAGTGGTATTGGCATTGGCAAAGACCAGATAAGCGTCTTTATCTTCAAGTGGAATAGCAGCAATATCTAAAGGTTTATCGCTTTTAATACGTTTATTGATATTCTTGACTGCATCTTCAATCACTGTCAGGTTACGCAAACCCAGAAAGTCAAACTTTACCAGACCTGCTGCTTCTACGTCATCCTTATCGAACTGCGCTACGCGCGCCGTACCATCAGCATCACACATGACTGCAGAAAAATCGGTAATCTTGGTCGGTGAAATCACTACACCACCGGCATGTTTACCAGTATTACGGGTAATACCTTCCAGTTTTAGCGCCATTTCCCAGATCTCTGAAGCATCATCATAATCCGGGTTGGATGGGTTGGTAACAATATCCTTAAGCTGAGGTTCAGCTTGCAAGGATTCTTCCAGACTTAAGCCCAAGGGTTTAGTTGGAATCAGTTTGGAAATACGATCTGCCAGTCCATAAGATTTACCTAGAACCCGGGCCACATCACGAATCGCTCCTTTAGCCGCCATAGTACCAAAAGTAGCAATCTGGGAGACGGCATCACGACCATAAGTACGTGCTACATAATCAATTACACGGTCACGGCCAGCGATACAGAAATCGACATCGAAGTCAGGCATCGAAACACGTTCCGGATTTAAGAAACGTTCAAACAGCAGTTCATAACGCAGCGGATCAAGATCAGTAATTTTTAAACTATAAGCAACCAGAGAACCTGCGCCTGAACCACGGCCCGGGCCTACCGGTACGCCATTATTCTTTGACCATTGAATGAAGTCCATTACAATCAGGAAGTAGCCCGGAAACCCCATCGAGTTAATAATATTAATCTCGTATTCGATACGTTCATCATAAGGCTTACGTATTTCAGGCCAGTGTTCATCACGCTCCTCAGGTGGATAAAGGAAATTTAACCGCTCTTCGAGGCCTTCTTTGGACAAATGCGCAAAAAAGGTATCAATAGTATAACCCTCTGGAATCGGATAATCCGGCAGGAAGTACTTACCCAGTTGCAAGGTTACGTTACAACGTTTAGCAATATGATAAGTATTCTCAATGGCTGACGGAATATCCGAGAACAGCTCGGTCATCTCTTTAGAAGACTTAAAATACTGTTCGGGCGAATAGGTTTTTGGACGGCGATTATCACCAAGGACATAACCATCAGCAATACAGACCCGGGCCTCATGCGCTTCGAAGTCGTCTCGGGTCATGAAGTGCACATCATTGTGTGCCACTACACCAATATTATACTTCTGGGCTAGTTTCACCGCTTCTATAATAAAGTCATCTTCGCCCGGACGATTAGTGCGGGTTAGGGCCAAATAAACCCGATTTCCAAATTTGGCAATCCATTCTTCCAGCAAAGGTTCAGCTTTTTGAGGATTAGAAGTAATCAGCATTTTACCGACATCAGAATTCATCCCGAGCAGGGCAATCAAATCCTGATTCTGGTCCAGTATCCATTCTTTTTGTACGCAGGGAATATCTAGCTGTTGACCGCGGATATAACCTTCAGATACCAGTTCTGTCAGGTTTCGCCAGCCTGTATTGGTCATTGCTAATAAGGTCATACGATGTTCAGCATCATTCAGGCGGATTTCTGAGCCTAAAATAGGCTTGATACCTTTACCCAAACATTTTCCGTAAAATTTGACCGCTGCGTGCAGGTTAGATAGATCAGTCAGTGCCAAAGCAGGCATTTCATCTTTTTGAGCAGCTTTAACCAGATCAGGCACACGTACGATTGATTCTGTAATCGAGAACTCTGTATGAATACCAAGATGAACAAACTGCATAGAAAACAACCCTGCCTAAACTGCCCTGTATTTTAACATGCTCTTGTGAACGGCATAGCTCAATATTTACTACATTAGAACCTTTTATAATTTCATTTTAAGCAGGGCTATAAATGGAAGGACAGAAATTCTATTATAAGTATATTCTTCTAATAAAAGTACCAGTAATTAACAGGTTATACCTTGGCGTATATCGAAAGCACGTAACCTGCCATTTTTGAAAGTAAAGTCAAGATGTGGAGAATAAGGAGATACATGCTCATCCGGATGCTTGAGATAAGCTTTCAGGTCAGCAGAAGCTATCAGTATTACTGTGCCTATACCTGTAATTTTTATCCCTTTTGCACTTTGAGGAAAGTCCTTTTTAAACTTAGCAAGAATATAATCTTTTGAGATGGAAAGATTATTTACCAAGATTTTTTGCTAAGGTCTGCTTTATTTTTGCAGTTCAGACTGACTCGGCCCTGAGTATCAATGAGTTGATTAATACTGTCTCTGCTTTTGAAATAGTTTTTAGAAAAAGGGGAGTTATCTTCTGGATATATTTCAAAAAACAGCCCCTTGTTTGGAACAAGAGCAGTTGAATATTCATGGTTACCTATACATTCCGAGTAATTTTTGTGAATTTTTATATTTTGGATGACTAGCTGTTTGGTTAATTGAGAAGCCGTTACAGACTGTCTAAGCTCTAATACATTTACCTTTATACTAGTAGCATAATCATAAGGTAATGTAGAAGCCTCAGACACTGCACATATGCTAAAAGCAAAGATTACTAATCATATTTTTATCATGAATATTGACCGGTTAATCATAGCTATAGCACGATTATAACAAACAGCAAACCTGAAAAAAGCCCTCTATAGAGGGCGGTTAATCAGTCCTGAACCTATCTGAGACGGGCTAGCCATTCACCGAGCATCTGGACGATTTGAACCAGAATCAAAAGAACAATAACTGTTAAAATAACTACACTGGTATCAAAACGCTGATAGCCATAAGAAATAGCCAGGTCTCCAATGCCGCCCGCACCAACAGCACCTGCCATTGCAGTCGCACCAATCAGGCTAATAGTGGCTGTGGTCAGGTTAAGGATCAGTGAGCTACGGGCTTCTGGCAAAATAAAATTAAAAATAATTTGTAGGGGAGTCGCTCCCATCGCTTGAGCTGATTCAATAATTCCTTCATTTACTTCCAGCAGTGAAGTTTCAACCAGCCGACCGATATAAGGACCTACATAAATAGTCAAAGGCACGATAGCAGCCCATGTTCCAATCGAAGTTCCGACCAGCAGCTTGGTCAGTGGAATGACTGCAATAAGCAATATGATAAAAGGCAGGGAACGTAGCGCATTAACAATAGGGTTTAAACCATGATAAATCAACCGGTTTGGTAAAATACCTCCCGGACGTGTAACCACCAGAGTAATACCCTGAATAAAACCCCAGACACAACCAAATAGCATGGCAAAAAACACCATGTGGAAGGTTTCCTGTAAAGCAGTTACGAACTGGTCAATTGAAAGTGAGCTTTTCCAAAATGGCGCAGTAACGCTAGTGAGCCACTGAACAATCAAGTCTCTCATACCTGCACTCCTGACTGTTCAACCTGCACGCCATTATTTTCCAGAAACAGAATAGCTTGCTGAATCACTTCCGGGTCACCTAAAAGTTGAATAAACATTTGTCCAATAACAGTCCCATGAATTTCAGTCATATTGGCAAACAAAATATTTAAGCTTAAGTCAAACTTTTTGATTACAGCTTGAACTACCGTTTCCTGAGCAGATTTACCCAGGAATTTCAGGCAGTAAATACTATGATGATTCTGGTTTTCCAAATTATTTAGAATATTAACCGGTAATTGCTGTTGCAAAACAGTTTGGATAAAGGTCCGAGTTGTTGGATGTTGTGGCTGACTGAAGATATCTAGTGTAGAGCCTGTCTCAATGACTTTACCATGTTCCATCACTGCGACATAATCACAAACTGATTCAATCACATCCATTTCATGGGTAACCATTACAATGGTAATCCCTTGCTCTTTATTAATTTTTTTAAGCAGTTGCAAAACAGACTGGGTGGTCTGCGGGTCAAGTGCAGACGTAGCTTCATCGCAAAGCAGAATTTTTGGATGATTTGCTAGAGCGCGTGCAATACCAACCCGCTGTTTCTGTCCACCCGACAACTCATCGGGAAAAGCATCTCGTTTGTGCTTTAAATCAATAAAGTCGAGCAGTTCATTTAAGCGTTTTTCGCGTTCAGCCTTGCTATAACCCAACAGTCTCATCGGCATTTCAATATTGGCTGCTACAGTTTTGGTTTGCAGCAAATTAAAATGCTGAAAAATCATACCAATATTGGCACGTTCCTGACGCAATGTACGGGCATCCAGAGCAGTGAAATCCTTCTGGTGAATAATAACCTGACCCTCATCCGGACGTTCTAGTAAGTTAATCAGACGGATGAGTGTACTTTTACCTGCACCACTATAACCGATGATACCAAATATACTGCCATCTGGTATCTGCAGGTTAATCTGGTCAAGGGCACGAATAGTCTGGCCCTTGAGCTGGTAGTGTTTGGAGATGTTCTTAAATTCGATCATAGCGTCAAGATACTGTATAAGAATGAAAAAACAGGCAAAGTTCACTTTGCCTGTTTGTTAATCGCAATTATATGATTATTTTGCGTCAGTAAGATAGCTTACCGGCTTATTTACATCGACTTTAGTACCGCCAAATTTTTCCTGGATATACTGCTTAACCGGCGCAGTATGGTATAGCGCACCAACTTTCTGTAGTACAGGATCATTCTGGCGATCGGCAGCAGTAGCCAGAATATTTACATTCATTTTGGTACTCTGGTCAATTGGTTCATAATAAATAGCATCTTTAAGTACATTTAAACCGCCTTCCATTGCTAAAGTATTGCCCAATACTATGGCATCTACTTCATCTTTTACACGGACTGCAGTTGCCATTTGGACAGGCTTGATCATAATCTGCTTTTTATTTTCAACGATATCGGCAGGAGGACCCTGTACCTCGTCAAAACCGGGCTTTAATTTCACCAGACCCGCAGACTGAAGCAGTAGCAATGCACGTGACTCATTTGCCCCATCATTTGGAATAGCAATGGTGGCGCCATTTGGGAACTCTTCAACTTTCTTTACTTTGGTTGAGTAAATACCCATCGGTTCTAGATAAGTAGTAGATACCGGTGCGATCTTGTCTTTATTGTTGGCATTATATGCGACCATATAGGCATACGACTGAAATGCGTTCAGGTCGACTTCCTTATTGGCTACAGCGGTATTCATGGCAACATAATCAGTGAAGTTTTTAACATCCAGTTTAATGCCAGCTTCTTTAGTTTCAGGCAGAGTTGCAATGTAGCGCCAGATATCTGCATCTGAACCAGTAGATGCCATAGTTACGGTTTTAACTTCAGCAGAATCCTGTGTAGCGTTTTCAGTTGCAGGCTGTTCAGGTTTTGAGCATCCTGCCAGTCCTACAGATACGCCTAATACAAGGCCAAGCAACTTTTTCATGTATTCTTCCCGGTAAATTTAATGTATTTAAATTTACAAATTATAACATTTGATCATTAAATCAAGCTTAACCAACCGCTCTCGTGAAATGGAGACCGGTTTAAAGCGTCAAGAAATTTGTAGTGGTCTGTTCTAACGCTCTATTGTATTAGGGAAACTGACTGCTATCACTACAGCATGTTATTTAAATCAATAAAATTTAGAACCTACTCATGAGCTGCATCATACCAATAAAGCTATATGCAATATAGTGAATATAAAGTCATTCCTTATCTTATTAAGTGCTTTTGAAAATTCAAATTTTAAAAAATTTAATTATTAAAATCATGTGTTTATTTATAATTTTTTATAAAAAATATTTATCTGATAAATTTTTATCCTATATAAAATTTTATTCAATATAAATCTATAAATGAGATAAAACTGAATATAGCAATTTTAAGCTCTACATCTTTCAAATAGAAAGATGTAGAACACTATTTTATTTAACAGACTTATCGCATTTTTGCCAAAAAGCGACTTAAACGGTTGATTGCTTCGCGTAATTCATTTTCAGCAGGCAGGAACACTACACGGAAATGATCCGGAGTTGGCCAGTTAAAGCCTGTACCTTGTACTAACAATACTTTTTCTGCACGCAGAAAATCCAGCATAAATTTTTCGTCGTCTTCAATCGGATACACTGCTGGATCTAAACGTGGAAAACAGTACATGGCGCCTTCCGGTTTAACACAGAAAACTCCAGGAATTTCATTTAACATTTCCCAAGCAATATTGCGCTGCTCATATAAACGTCCGCCTGGACGAATCAAGTCATTAATAGACTGATAGCCTCCAAGTGCAGTCTGAATTGCATATTGCGCCTGATGATTGGCACACAGTCGCATTGAGGCAAGCATATCCAGTCCTTCAATATAGTCTACTGCACGGCTTTTATTACCGGTAATTGCCATCCAGCCTGAACGGTAACCTGCAATACGATAAGCTTTAGAGAGACCATTGAAAGAAACACATAACTGATCACCTGCCAGTGCTGCCAGGGCTACATGTTCAATTCCATCATAAATAATCTTGTCATAAATTTCGTCGGCAAACAGGATCAGGTCATATTTTTTTGCCAGTGCAACAATCTGTTCAAGTACGTGGCGCGGATAAACCGAACCGGTTGGGTTGTTCGGATTAATCACCACAATACCGCGGGTATTTGGAGTGATTTTACTTTCCATATCAGCGATATCGGGATACCAGAAATTTTCTTCATCACATTTATAGTGAATCGCTGTACCGCCAGAGAGATTGACAGCTGCCGTCCAGAGCGGGTAATCCGGCATTGGCACCAGCATTTCATCGCCATCATCTAGCAGACCTTGCATGGCCATAACAATGAGTTCTGATACGCCATTACCAATGTAGACATCTTTTACGCTGACATCAAATACACCTTTTTGCTGGTAATACTGGCAGATCGCTTTACGTGCCGGAAAGATTCCTTTTGAATCGGTATAACCCACTGCATTTGGCAGGTTCAGGGCAACATCATTAATGATTTCTTGTGGCGCTTCAAAGCCGAACGGGGCGGGATTACCAATATTGAGTTTGATAATTTTATGGCCCTGTTCTTCCATTTCATTGGCGGCTCGTAACACTGGTCCACGAATGTCATAGCAAACATGCTCAAGCTTAGACGATTTTTTGATTTCGCGGGGTATAGTGTTACCTAAAACGGACATGATCTCATCCAATTATATGTATATTAAGAGAAAAATAGATTAACTGAAATAGCACAATCTATGGTGAAATTTAGCTAGAAATTTTTTGTTGTCTAGCGTAAATATGAAAGTACTGAAGCATGACATTGAATGTCATAGAATTAAAGGAGTTAATGATGGGAAAACTCAATAAAACAGACCGAGAATGGCAAAGAGAGTTATCACCCGAAGAGTTTCGTATTGCGCGACAAAAAGGTACTGAACCTGCGTTTACGGGGAAATACTGGAACAGTAAACAGGACGGGGTATATACCTGCCGTTGCTGTGGTGCAGAACTGTTTTCTTCAGAGACCAAATACGATAGCGGGTGTGGCTGGCCAAGCTTTTTTCGTCCGATTAATTCAACTGTTATAGAAGAAAATGAAGACTTAAGTCATGGGATGGTCAGAACAGAAATAGTTTGTCATCATTGTGATGCTCATCTGGGGCATGTATTTGAAGATGGTCCACAGCCGACAGGACTGCGCTATTGCGTAAATTCGGCTTCACTCGAATTAAAAACACAAGAAAAAAGTGATGAGGAAACCTATCCATGACCAACATTTATCAGTTTGAAGCTGAGTTGTTAGATGGAAAAACTAAATCAATGGCTGACTATCGGGGCAAAGTCTTACTGATTGTTAATACTGCAAGTAAATGCGGTTTCACACCGCAGTTTGCTGGTCTGGAGAAAGTTTACCAGAAGTATAAAGATCAGGGATTAGAAGTATTAGGTTTTCCATGTAACCAGTTTGGCGGACAGGACCCGGGGACAAATGACCAGATTGGTGCATTTTGCCAGAAAAATTACGGTGTCAGTTTTCCAATGTTTGCCAAGGTTGATGTAAAAGGCCCAGAAGCCCATGCAGTTTTTCGTTATTTAACCAATAACAGTAAAGGAATTTTGGGCAACGGCATTAAATGGAACTTTACCAAGTTTCTGGTAGGAAAAAATGGTGAAGTGCTGAACCGTTATGCACCAACCAGTAAGCCTGAAGCTTTAGAAGAAGATATTGAAAGGGCATTGGCACAGTAAAAGTAAAAATAAAAGGGCGATTTAATCGCCCTTCATTTTTTCAGTAAATTAAGATTAAAGTACTCTCTTTAATCGTTCAATAGCCTGCTCACATTGAGCAATCTCAGCAACCAAGGCCAAACGTACATGATTTTCACCCGGATTACCTTGCGGAGTCTCACGTGACAGGTAACGTCCCGGTAGTACTTTGATATGTGCTTTTTCCATGAGCATTTTGGCAAAATTTTCATCATGGTCTACTTTTAACCAGTAATAAAAACCTGCATCTGGTTTTTGAAGTGGCAGAAGATGCCCCAGTTCATTTTGAAATAGTTCAAATTTGGCCCGATAAAGCTTACGGTTTTCTTCTACATGGTTTTCATCATTCCAAGCCACAATTGAGGCGAGCTGATGTTGAACGGGCATGGCTGCACCATGATATGTGCGGTATTTCAGGTAAGGTTTAAGCAGGTTGGCATCACCTGCGACAAAACCGGAACGCATTCCGGGCAGGTTTGAGCGTTTGGACAGGGAATGAAATACTACACAGTTTTTATAGTCATTACGTCCGATTTCAGCACAGACTTCAAGAAGGCCAACGGGCGCTTCATCGAACCAGAGTTCTGAATAACACTCATCTGATGCAATGACAAAATCATACTGGTCTGAAAGTGCAATCAGTTTTTTAAACTGATCTTTAGACAGAACCGCACCTGTTGGATTACCTGGTGTACATACAAACAGTAGTGCTGTTTTTTCCCATACCTCACTGGGTACATGGTCAAAGTCACCCAGATAGTTATTTTCTTGGGTGCAGTTAATGAAGTATGGTTTTGCACCTGCTAGAAGGGTTGCACCTTCATAAATCTGATAAAACGGATTCGGCATGACCACATAAGGTGTATCTTCTCGTTTTACCAAGGCCTGAACGAAAGAGAAAATTGCCTCGCGCGTTCCCGATACAGGAAGAATATTATTTTCGGCACTAATGGTGTTCAGCTTAAAGCGGCGGGGTAACCAGTCTGCAATACTCTGTCTTAATTCAGGTAAGCCTTTACTGTTCGGATAAGTTGAAAGGTGTTCAAAGTTATCAATAATTGCCTGTTTTACAAAATCAGGGGCAGGATGCTTGGGCTCACCAATAGAGAGGGGAATCAAGGGAAGGTCCGCAGGGACTACATCCTTAAAAAGTTGATTGAGCTTTTCAAAAGGATAAGGATGTAATAATGACAAGCTTGAGTTCATTGAAAAAATACCGTTTAATTATAACTTAATGCTGGCTTATGACTTGGCTTGAAGCTTCATCGAGTGCTGATTTCAGTTTTGCAGAAAAAAGCTGAGCTTCTTCAGCATTCATAGGCGTTCCATCCTTCTTTGTCACAAAGAAAATATCTTCAGCCCGTTCACCAAGTGTGACAATTTTGGCAGAATGAATATCCAGCCCCTGCATCATAAACAGACCGCCTACTTTAGCAAGTAAGCCAGGTTGGTCAAGTGTGGAGATTTCCACCATGTTTTGCTGCAAAGCCGGATTTAGGGTGATATCGACAGTATTTTTTACATCAAAATGGCGCAACTGACGAGGAATACGACGCTGCATTAACCCCGGGTAATTGTCGGCATGGCTGAGTGCCTGAACCAGCGCATCTGCAACGGTCTGCTTGCGTTCAGCATCAGTGAGTAAGGTTCCAAAACGGTCCAGTACTACATAAGTGTCTAGACTGAATGCTTTTGTGGCAGTAATAATTCGGGCGTCCTGAACATCGAGATTCATTCGGTCCAGTACTGCAACTGTAGTCGCAAACAGATTTGGCTTGTCTTGAGTATAAATAAAAATCTGAACTGCATCTTGTGCAGCTTTACGATGTGCCCGCATCCATACCAGAGGAGCTGGGTTATCCCCATGTTGCAGGATTGCACGGGTATGCCAGGCAATTTCATTCGCGGACTCTTTGAGAAAATACTCATCCCCCAGTTCTTGCCAGACCTTCTCTACCTCTTCCAGGGCAAACTCGTCCACCAGAAGTTCACTGGCTGCAAATTTGGTATCTTCAATGAGCATCTGGTATTCCACAGGGCGACCCAGGCCGGTGCGAATTACATCACGTGCATGCGTATATAGCTGACGCATTAATGAGGCACGCCACGTATTCCAGAGTTTTGGATTAGTCGCATTAATATCTGCTACTGTTAAACAGTATAGGTAATCCAGATGCTCCATATCACCCAGTTTTTCGGCAAATTCTTTAACCACATCCGGATCGGAAATATCCTTCTTTTGAGCAGTTAATGACATCAGCAAGTGGTTCTGGATGAGCCACGCCACCATTTTGCACTCACGTTCAGTAAAACCATGTGCACGGCAGAATTCGATTGCATCAACTGCACCCAGTTCACTGTGATCGCCCCCGCGGCCTTTGGCAATATCATGAAATAATGCGGCTAAAAATACGATATCACGACGGGCAAGACGCTGAAAAACCGAGCTGACGACTGGAAAATCTTTCGCAAATTCTGGCTCTTTAAAGCGGTTTAAGTTTCTGAGTAACAGGAGTGTATGGGCATCCACCGTATAAATATGAAACAGGTCATATTGCATTAATCCGGTAATTTTCCCAAAAGAAAGTATGTATTTACCGAGCACCCCATAACGTTTCATCGCTACCAATGTGTCGTATAAACGGTAGGGAGAGCGTATAATTGCCATGAAAAGGGCTTGATGCATGGGATTATCACGGAAGCTCTGGTCAATTCGCTTGGCTGCCAGAGTCAGCAGGCGAAGTGTTCGGGCACGCACTCCCTGAATTTCTGGCCGGTTAGCCAGTAAATAGAAAATCTCCAGAATTGCACTTGGATTTTCCGAAAATATTTTATGATGTTGTACTGCCAGTTTACCGTCTACCAGTTTAAAGTGTTCATTGATTTCTTCAATTTTACGCTCATAACTTGGTAGCCGCGGGGTAATAACAGACTCATTAAAATAAGCCAGTAGCATTTCATTTAAAGTTGAAACTTGCTGCGCAGTACGGTAATACCGCTTCATGAACTGCTCAATCGGATAGTTCGGAGGTTCCCCTTCCTTATGGACATAGCCAAATTTTGCTGCTATTTCGCGCTGGTAATCAAATAGCAGCCTGTTTTCATCACGTTTGACCAGACGGTGCAGGTGGTGACGGATTTCCCAGAGAAAAATTTCAGCTTCCTCCAGAACAGCAAGTTCAAATTCGGAAATAAAACCGAGATGAACAAGATCATAAATCCGATTAACCCGAAAATGCCGTTTAGCAATCCAGCCAATCTGGTTAATGTCACGAATACCGCCTGGCGCATTTTTAATATCGGGTTCCAGATTGCTTTCTGTATGATTATGCTGGGCATAACGCTTTGCCTGCTCCTGCATTTTGGCATCAAAGAAAGTTTTATCTGTCCAGGTCTGTGACACAATCCGGCGTGGCCATCTGGCCAGATGCTGATTTCCAGTAATCAGCCGCGCTTCAATCAGTGCAGTAGCAACAGTTAAATCATTGGTGGCCTGTTCTACACAACTGGAAATAGTGCGTACACTAATACCTGGCTTAAAATTTCCCACATCCCAGAGAGAAGAAATAAAAATAGAAATTAAGCTTTCCTGTTCAGGAGTGATCTCGTCTTCAGACAAAATCATGATATCGACATCTGAGTATGGCAACATTTCACGACGGCCATAGCCCCCTACAGCAAACAGACCAAGATCGGTCTGGTGGAGTCCCGCATGTTGCCATAAGAAGATTAGAGCTTCATCGATTAAATTGGAGCGGGCCAGAATAATGTCACGGATAGACTGCCCATTTTCATAACTCTCCTGTAACTGCTTTTCAACATCAGTACGCCATACATTAATGGCCTGAATATCATGATTGCTTTTGACATAATTAAGCAGAGGCGAGGTAGTGATCATGAGCATGTTCCGCAGTAAAGCTTTATGGATTTGAGTTTACAAGTACTTGTGCGGCTGTTTGCTGCGCAAGTTCACGTGCTTCTTCTATAGATGCTGCGCGTGCAGTAGCAACACCCATACGGCGCCGTTTAAAACCTTCCGGTTTGCCAAACAGGCGTAAGTCTGTAGAAGGATGAGCTAATGC
Source organism: Acinetobacter sp. 1294596 (assembly GCF_000582925.1). Classification (NCBI taxonomy): domain Bacteria; kingdom Pseudomonadati; phylum Pseudomonadota; class Gammaproteobacteria; order Moraxellales; family Moraxellaceae; genus Acinetobacter; species Acinetobacter sp. 1294596. The sequence goes on from NZ_JFCC01000014.1 coordinate 42,791, forward strand.
AAGATCCAGACCAGAAAATGACAGGTTAGAACCATCTTGGCCAGCATAAATAACAGCACTGGCTGCAACACTGTGTCGCGCCGTATTTACAGCTAAGCCCAGAATAGCCCGTGCATGTAGCTCAAATTCACTTTGGAACTGTGAAGCAAGGGTAACTAACCCAGTATCATGTGGACGGGGAGATACCTCACTAAACCAGACCTGATCACCTTTGATAAAAAGTTCAACACCAAAAACTCCACATCCACCCAGTGCCGCAGTGACTTTATCTGCAATCCGTTTAGACTCTTCAAGCGCCACAGGTGACATGGGCTGCGGCTGCCAGCTTTCAACATAGTCCCCGAAATCCTGTCGGTGACCAATCGGATCGCAAAAGCTGGTTTCAATTTTGCCGCTTTGCGGATTTTTAGCACGCACAGTCAATAAAGTAATTTCAAAGTCAAAATCGATTTGTGATTCAACAATGACCTTACCCTGATTTACCCGTCCCCCAGTCTGTGCATATTCCCAAGCTGCATCAACTTCATCAAAACTTTTTACCCGGGACTGTCCTTTACCAGAAGATGACATGACTGGTTTTACAAAATTAGGATAACCAATATCATCACAGGCAGCACGAAAGCTCTCCAGAGAGTCGGCAAAACGGTAAGCAGAGGTGGGCAAGCCTAATTCTTCAGCAGCCAGGCGGCGAATGCCTTCACGGTTCATTGTCAGGTTAACAGCTTTAGCAGAAGGAATGACAACAGCTTGTTGTCCAGCTTCCACCTCTAGAAGAACTTCCGTAGCAATTGCTTCAATTTCAGGGACAATAAACTGGGGTTTGACTTGCTCAATCAGTGCTTTTAACTGTTGGGGATCTGCCATGTTGAGGCTATAAGAAAAATGAGCGACCTGCATGGCTGGCGCGTGTTCATAACGATCCGCTGCATGTACTTCTACTCCAAGCCTTTGCAAGGAAATGACGACTTCCTTACCTAGCTCTCCCGAACCAAGCAGCAAGACTTTGACCGCTGAAGATTGAAGTGGAGTACCGATAGTCACGCTCATGCGAATCATCCTTGCAAAAGTGGACTTACAGCATAACAGAACTCATGCGCGTGTTAAGTGTTTCAGCAAGAAAAGCTTAAGTTTTTATCAAGTAATCTTCTGATCAATCAAAAGAAAATTTCATTTAGACAGGTATGTAAGTATAGACCAATCCATAAACAATGGCTGCGGTCAGAGTTGCTGGTACGATTTTCCTGAATCTAAAATATAAACCGATCAGTACAAGGAAACCCGCCAGCATGGCCAAGCTTTTATCAGGTGTTTCAATCAGGGGGGGCAATGTAGCAACTACTAGCATAGAGCTAATAGCAGAAATACCGATACTCCCCAGCACAATTTTTAACCAGATTGCACCACGACGCTGATTCTGCTGCTGATACTTTTGAATGAAGTAAAATGGGCCAAAACGGGAAATGAAATTTGCAATTCCCACGACGAGACCGACCAGAATAATATCCAGATTCATAGTGTTTCCATTAAATCGTCATGCTGCTTGAGGATGTAATGCTTAAACAGTCCGGCCAGAATACCGGCAATAATCCCGATAAAAATTGCTGCAGAAAGATTAATAAAATAACAGGCTAAGGCCGAAACAATTAAGCATACCGCTACCACCAGAGTATGTTTTCTCTCAAAAGCCGCGAGTAAAAAGCTTAAAAACAGCGCAGGTAATAGAAAGTCCAGGGCCGCTTGCAAGAAGCGTGGCAAATTACTCACCTGATTGGCGAACATCCCCCCTAGAAATGAACCACCTGCCCAAGATAGCCAGCTAAACAGACTTAAGCCCAGCATCCATGACTCTGACCATTCCTGTCGGCGTTGGGAGAGTTTAATCATGCCACTGGCAAATACCTCATCGGTAAGTCCCCATGCCCAGGCAGCGGTCTTTTTCAGGTTTAACTGATGGTTAATCAGGTTGTATAAGGCTGGTCCATAGAGCAGATGCCGAATATCTAAAGCGATAACAGTCAGTGCTGTCATCCAGATTGATGTACCACTGCCGAGCAGGGCAACTACAAGAAACTGACTGGCACCAGCATACATGGAGCAGGATAAAAATAGAGCTTCCCAGGCAGTAAACCCAAACTGGGTAGCAGAAACGCCAAAGGCAAACGAGACAGGTAAATAGGTCAGCATGATGGCCTGGCTATCTCTGGCACCTTGCCAGAAACCGGCCTGAGTCAAAACGGAACTTTCATGTTCAGACACAATACACCCTGGAATTTTTAAAGAGTTGAACAATAGGTCAAAACGCAGATTGAGTATTCTACCCGAATTCACTAGCATATGAGGAAAATGTTTGTTTAGGCGACTTAAAATGCGGGCTCATTTAAACCGTTCATTTCTTCTTCTCCCTGTTTTAATCAGCGTGCTGGGCTTACAGGCATGCAGCAACTCATCAAACGAACCAGAGCGAAAAGTCGAGATTAAACCTGCTCCAAAACTGACCAATGATGCCACCAGTTACGCCCAGCAGGCATGGAAACTCATGAATGAGATTGATGCACTGGTTTATCAGAAGCAGACAGAGCGTCTGGAACAGGAAGTTCGTAAACCAATCCGTCAGCTTACCACTGACTGGCGAATTAATGTCAAGATGACAGACTCAGTGACTGAAGGAAAATATGCCCTTTGCCGTAAGGCATTGAGTAGTCTGGATATCTGGACGCGAGAAATTCTTGAAAATGGTTCAGAAGCTGGTCAGAAACAGGCTGATTATGAACGTGATAAGGCACAGTGTAAGGGCGCAATTGATCATCCTGAACTGGGTAATACCGACCCAAAAAAGAAAGGCGTTTAAGTAATTTAAAAAAAATAGCTCAACATATGAGCTATTTTTTATTAAATGATTAGCCTAAACATTAAATTAAAAAGGTGAAGGAATAAATTGCATAATCAGGGCAATACTCACAAGAGATAAGAGGGTACTAAGCATGACAGACGCAACTGACTGCTCAGCAATGCCATTTAATTGCCCATAGATTCCAAATGCTGTCGCCATAGGAAGAGCTGAAAGGATTAAAGCTGCATAAGCCATCTTCGCTGTGCTTCCCGGCATTATATAAATTATACTGGTCACTACAATTGGCATAATCAATAACTTGATAGCGCATACAATCAGTACATCTTTGCTAAGGTCTTTTATGGTCAATGTTGCAAGACTGGCACCAATCACAAAAATCGCAAGTGGAGACGCAGTAGAAGCTAGTGATTTTAGTGGAAGCTCTAGCGAGACAGGCCACTGAACGGTATAAACTGAGCAGATCAAGCCCAATATAATTGAAAGAATAATGGGATTTTTAGCAAGATTTTGCAAAGTTGAAAGAATAATGGTGGATAGAGCCTTATCCTGTTGATCTGAAGATTCTATTAAAATCAGCATCAGACTCAGTAAAATAATATTTTCAATCACCAGGGTCATTGCCAGATAGGGAACAGCGGCCTGGGCAATTAGTAAGGTGAGTACTGCTGTACCGATAAAGCCGGTATTTGACATGGATGAACCCAGCCCAATCACAGCAGCCTGATGGCGAGGTACCTTAAAGAATCGGCGATAAAGTGTATATGCACTGAAGAATAAAATCAGTGAACCTAGCAGGTAGCCTAGAAAATAAGGCATCTGCCAGATTTCATCAAAGGAACGGGTAGAGAGGGCGTACAGTAAAAATGCGGGTAGCGAAACTTTAATAATAAACTGGATGATTGCCTGTACATGCGTAGTATTTAGCATGTTTAAGCGCAAGCTTAAATAACCCACACTTAAAATAATAAAGATGGGAAGGATGACTGAAATAATTTGTTCCATGACCTGATCGTTTGCTCCCTGCAAACTTGATTATTCCACTATTTCATTGAGTTTTAAATGTAGTTGGAACGTTTAATTAAAAAGACACTGGATGAAGATAAAAAGAGAATGTTAGCTGTATATTAAAATTATGGACAAAAGGCTTTATTTAGCAGAGCCTAATAAAAATGCCAGTCATATTAATGAACTGGCATTTTTATTACTTTACTGGGTATATTTTTATACGTTAAAACGGAAATGCATAACATCACCATCCTGAACGACATACGTTTTACCTTCTAGACGCCATTTGCCGGCCTCTTTGGCACCAGCTTCACCGTTGTACTGTACAAAGTCATTGTATGCAACAACTTCAGCACGAATAAAACCTTTTTCAAAGTCGGTATGAATGACACCTGCCGCTTGTGGTGCAGTTGCACCAACTTTAACCGTCCATGACGAACTTCTTGCACCCCTGCCGTGAAATAGGTTTGTAAGCCCAGTAAAGCATAACCGGCACGGATAACTACATTTAAACCCGGTTCTTCCATACCCATTGCTTCTAGGAACTCAGCGCGATCTTCATCTTCAAGAAGTGAGATTTCAGATTCAATCTGGTTACACAGAGGTACCACAATGGCATTTTCTTCTTCTGCCAATTTGCGAACAGCATCCAGATGCGGATTATTTTCAAAGCCGTCTTCTGCCACATTTGCAATATACATGGTTGGTTTTAACGTCAGTAAACCAAAACCACGTACCAGTTTGCGCTCATCATCAGATAAATCTGCTGCACGTGCTGGCTTGCCCTCATCCAGTAAAGGCTGAATTTTTTCTAGTACGGCTTTGGTTGCTACCGCTTCTTTATCACCACCTTTAGCAACTTTGGTTAAGCGCAAAATAGCTTTGGCTACGGTTTCCAGATCAGCCAGTGCCAGTTCAGTATTAATAGTAGCAATATCATCTAATGGATCAATCTTGCCATTTACATGAATAACATTTTCATCTTCAAAACAACGTACGACATGAGCAATTGCATCAGTTTCACGGATATTCGCCAGAAACTGGTTACCTAGACCTTCACCTTTGGATGCACCTGCTACCAGGCCTGCAATGTCAACAAATTCCATCGTGGTGGGAATAATACGTTGCGGGTTTACAATAGCAGCCAGCTTGTCCAGACGTGGATCGGGTACAGGTACAATTCCGGTATTTGGCTCAATAGTACAAAACGGGAAGTTCTCTGCTGCAATGGCAGCCTTGGTTAGTGCATTAAAAAGGGTAGACTTACCCACGTTTGGCAGGCCAACAATACCGCAATTAAAACCCATGAAATGACTCACAAAAAGTGTTATCTGAAATTGCCGATGATTTTACATGAAAGCCATGACAAAGTCAGTCATGGTATCTCACAATCCCTGAAAGTCTGTATTGTTTTAAAGCTTGCGCTTATCTAGCTGGCTGGCCAGGGCATCTCCAGTTGCCTGAATAAGCATCACCAGGATCACGAGCACCAAAATAACAGCCAGCATAATCGTAATATCAAAACGCTGATAACCATAACGGTAAGCAATATCACCAAGTCCGCCTGCTCCTATAGCACCAGCAATTGCAGAAGAATTGATCATGGTTACCATCGTAACGGTAAACCCTGCCACAATTCCGGGCAGGGCCTCCGGTAAAAGTACATGCCAGATAATCTGTTTACGGTTACAGCCCATTGCCTGTGCGGCTTCAATCAAGCCATGATCCACTTCACGTAAACTGACCTCAGCAATACGCGCAAAAAACGGGGTAGCAGCAATAGTTAATGGCACTACAGCAGCCCAGACACCATAACTGGTACCCACAATAAGACGTGTGAGTGGGATCAGAGCTACCATCAAGATTAAAAAAGGGACAGAGCGTGTAATATTAATGACCCATCCCAAGGGCTGATTAATCATCCGTGATGGATAAATACCATGTTCACTGGTATTGACCAGGATAATTGCAATCGGTAAACCAATTAAAAAAGCTGCAAGAGCAGATATGCCTACCATAATTAATGTATCGATAGTGCCGGTCAAAAGCAGGTTAATGAGCTGGTCGTGCATAGCCAAGTACCTCAATGTGGGCAATATATTGTTTTAGCGCTTCTTTCAAATGCTTCAGATTTAACTGTACGTCGGGTATAGCGACAATCAGTGAACCGATCAGATGCTGCTGGATCGTATCAACATGGCCCTGATATAAGTGAACTGGACCATTTAACTGCTCAAGAATGGCTTTTAAATCTGGTGTGTGGTGTATGGCAGACTCATAACAAAGTTTTAAAATAGTATGTGTAGTCTCTGCAGTTACCTTCGAATTCACTGCAAACGGTAAATCCAGTTGTTCTAGAGTTAATAATTCTTGAGTAATCTGCTGTTCAGGTTTTGAAAAAACACTCCACACCTGACCAGATTCGACAATTTCACCTTGATCAATAACAACCACCTGATCACAAATTTCCCGGATAACCTGCATTTCATGGGTAATCAGAACAATTGTAATTCCCATTTGCTGATTGATTCTTTTGAGTAACGATAAAATGACCGAGGTGCTTTCCGGGTCTAGAGCTGAGGTTGCTTCATCACATAATAAAATTTCAGGGCGGTGTACCAGAGCACGTGCAATACCGACGCGTTGTTTTTGTCCACCTGAAAGTTGTGAAGGATAGTTTTCTGCTTTACTGCTTAAACCGACCAGTTCCAGTGCCTCATTAACACGCTGTTCAATCTCGGCTTTTTTATGTCCTGATATTTTAAGAGGCAGGGCAACATTTTCCCACACCGTTTTAGCTGACATCAGGTTAAAGTGCTGGAAAATCATTCCGATACTTTGACGCAGCCGAATGAGTTGCGCATGATCCAGACTGGCCAAGTCCTGCTGGTGAATATGAATACTGCCATTACTGGGTTGTTCCAGACCATTTAATGTACGTAGCAAAGAGGATTTTCCGGCACCGCTTTTGCCAATAATGCCGAAAATTTTACCTTCAGGAATATCCAGACTGATATTCTTGAGTGCATGTACAGATTTGCCTTGTACTTGGTAGTATTTGTTGAGGTTTCTGATCTTGATATGGGAAACCGTAAATTCAGTATGAGAACCAAAACTCACCATTATTCTTCTCCTTATTTCCAGCCCTGAAACCACATGCCTTGACCAAAGTCCTGATCCAGTATTGTTTGGACCTTTTCTGAGGTTTGAAAGGCTTGTACAAATCTGGCAAGTTTCTGGTCTTTATCTTGATAATCTGTTCGGGTTACGAACAAGATGGCGTATTTCTTGTCTATCGGATCTAAAAATAAAGCATCCTTCGGGTTAGCTGCTTTTGCCATTTTTAGGTAATGCGGAAAACCAAAAATAAGATCTGCTTCATCTATGGCATGGGCTGTTTGTGGACCTTCCACCTCAATAAACTGTAACTGTTTAGGATTGCGTATAATGTCCTGAAGTGTAGTTAATTCATTCTGAATATCTTTAACTTCAATCAGGCCGGCCCGGGCAAGCAGAATTAAAGCACGCGCCGAGTTGACCGGATCATTGGGTATGACTACGCGAGCATGAACAGGCAGTTGCTCTAGTGATTGATACTTTTTTGAATATAAGCCCACATGGCTGCCAGTACCTGGTGCAAATGCATGCAGGTTAAACCGGGTTTCACGAATTGCATTTTTCAGATAAACACTTTGCTGAAAAAAATTGGCATCAATATCACCGTTCTGAACGGCTACATTGGGTGCATGCCAGTCTGAAAACTCAACCAGCTTGACCTGAATACCTTGTGCTTTCATATCATCTGCCACACTTTGTAGCAGATCGGCATAGGGTGGGCTAATGCCGATTGTTAAAGTATCTTTCTGCAGGGTATTACTGTTAAAACGGTAAGCAGCCAAACCGAGTATAACTAAGAGGGTTGTCAGGCCAATTAGCCAGGACTTATAAGAATCTGATTTTATTAAGGTCATCATCTGTTCCTTACTTCCAGCCAGGGAACCAGAGTTTTTTCCCAAAATCCTCATCTAAAGCGGCTTGCACTCTTGGGGAGTTCTGGTAAATAGTCACGAATTTTTTCAATTGATCGTCTTTATCTTTGTAATCATCACGGACTACAAATAAGATGGCATAGCGTTTATTGGTATTTTTGTCGAATAACAATGCACTTTCCGGATCAGCAGTTTTTGCCAGACGTAAATAATGAGGATAGCCAAAAGCCAAATCAACATCATCAATTGCACGTGCGGTCTGTGGTCCTTCGACTTCGATAAACTGCAGATTTTTAGGGTTTGCAGCAATATCCTGTAAACTGGATAGATGATTGTTTACATCTTTTAAGCTAATGAGTTTGGCTTGCTGCAACAGCAGGAGAGCACGACCCTGATTTACCGGATCATTTGGTATAGCAACTCTGGCATTTTGTGGTAACTCATCAAAGCTTTTATACTTTTTTGAATACAGGCCTACATGAGATGCTGCTCCAGCTGCAAAAGCTTTGAGCTTAAAACCGGTTTCTTTTATGGCATTATCCAAAAATGGCTGATGCTGAAAAAAATTGGCGTCAATATCTCCGTGATTTAGCGTAATATTAGGCGTGTTCCAGTCAGAGAATTCAACAAGCTTAATATGAAGTCCTTCTTTTCTGGCTTCTTCTGCTGCAACTTGTAACGGTTTTGCAAACGATGGGCTAACCCCGATGACCAGTTCATCTGAACCTGTTTTTTTCTGTAACGTCCAGCCAGTAAGACCTAAGATAACTATGGTCAACACTGCCCCTAAAATAGTGAATTTCGTTTTTGCTGTTTGTGCCATCATGCACCTCTAAAAATTTTTAAAATGTTTTATGCAAGCTGTTTTTGAATAGGACGGATTTCGGCGGGAGAGGCCGGGGTTAGACATCGGAACTGTTGCACCGGATGTTGTGCAGAAAGCAGGTTACCTTGCTGAAATAACTTATGTCGCAATGTACCTTCGCTATAAGCTGTTTTGTAGCGACCGCGCTGTTGCAGCTCCGGAATAACCCACCGGATAAAGTCCTGATGGGATTCCGGGGCAACCGTACGGGTCAGGTTAAAACCATCAATTCCTGTTTCATCAATTAAATGAATTAATTGTTCCGCTACAGTTGCTCCACTACCCACAATGAGGGGGTAACGTCCTCCCAGCACATGTTGGTCTTTCAGATCTGCCACTGTAATTTTCTGTTCTTTAAATTTATTGTTGACTGAAGCAATACTGTTAGTTTGCTGATAGGGAATAGTTTCTTGTTCTGTAAACTGGGACAGATCAATGCCGACAGAACTGGAATAGTGGGCAAGGCCTGCTTCAGGACTCGCATAGTGGCAATACTCTGCCAGTTTTTCCTGTGCAAGCGCATCAGTTTCAGCGCTAACCACAGTAATGCCAATAAAAATTTTAATAGCTTCTGCTTCACGACCCTGTGCAGTGGCAAGTGTTCGAATTTTCTCGACCTGCTGTTTAATTTTTTCCGGTTTATCGCCTCCAATAAATATGGCCTCAGCATGTTGAGTTGCAAAGGTAAGACCACGTGGCGAAGCACCTGCCTGAAAAAGGACCGGGGTGCGCTGGGGAGAAGGTGAAACCTGAAATACTCCTTCACTCTGGTAAAATTGGCCCTGATGCCGGATTGAATGCACTTTCGCCGGTTCAGTAAATATCCGGTTCTGCCGATCCTTTACAACTGCATCATTTTCCCAAGAGCCTTCCCAGAATTTATAGCAAAGCTCTAGAAACTCCTCAGCCTGTGCATAACGCAAATCATGTTGTTTCAAGCCTTTCTGTCCGATTAATCTTTCAGCACTATCTAAATAACCTGTCACAATGTTCCAGCCAATCCGGCCATGGGTTAGATGGTCCAGGCTGGCAAAACGCCGTGCAAACTGATACGGCGTTTCATAGCTCAGATTTACTGTAATACCGAAGCCCAGATTCTGGGTAACTGTGGCCATTGCTGAAACCAGAGTAGAGGGGTCATGGCTAGGAAGCTGGATTGATTCTTTTAAAGTCAGCTCAATACCGTTTTGATAGACGTCATATACACCAGTAATATCTGCAAGAAATAACCCGTCAAATAATCCTTGCTCTAAAGTTTTCGCCAAATCTGTCCAGTAGTTCAGTTCATTAAAACGATGTGATTGATCTCGTGGATGTGTCCATAACCCATGGTTAATATGTCCTGCTGAATTCATGTCAAAAGCATTAAGTAAAATCTTTTTAGGTAATTGCTTTGCCATTACAATGTCCCCCTGCGTGGAGGTAGAACTCCATTCAATACATATTGTCCAATAAAGTAATATTTCCAGCGCGCTGCATCATGTAAAGTATGGACACGTGCATTACGCCAGAAACGGTCTAGTCCGTTTTTTAACTGGCTACCCCGGCTACCTGCCAGTTCAATCAGTTTGCTGGATGCTTTTAATGCAGTTTCTGTACTATGTGCACGAACCTTAGCTACCTCAATTGAAGCCTGTGCTATATTTTCCACACTAGGTAATGGACGGGCTACCTCAATAGCCTGAGCAGCCTGTTTGAGGAGAACCTCACTGGCACGTACATCAACAGCCACACGGCCGAGTTCTAGCAGAGTCAAGGGGTCTTGAGTAGCACGATCTAGTCCTGAGTCAATCCAGGGGCGCGCCTGTTTTACCTGCTGCAATGTTTCTTCAAAAGCAGCGCGGGAGATTCCTACTTCAATTGCAGCATGCATAATCTGGGCAAATGGCCCGACTAAGGTGGGCTGAGTGAATGCTGTATCAAAGGCAATCAGATCCTCTTGCTCAACAGCGACGTGATTAAATTTTACCGTACCACTTCCTGTTATACGCTGCCCAAAGCCATTCCAGTCATCCACGATTTCAAGGCCTTGGCTATTACGCTTTACAAAAGCTAAAAATTCCCGACCTTCTGCATCTGTAACCAGCGTAGGAATACGGTGTGCGAACAGGCTTCCGGTACAATAAAATTTTTCCCCCTGAATTACGTAGTTATTTCCCGCAGCAATCAATTGTGTATGCTTATGAGCGGCAGATCTGGTTTTGAATTCTGCCAGTGCATTACCGAAACGGGCTCCTTTTAAAACTTCTGTGTAAAACTTCTGTTTCTGCCGTTCTGTACCTGTATTACGCAGGACTTCCAATGCATAGAAATGATTTTGAGGAATCTGTCCAATTGAACCGTCCACTCCACTAAACAGGGCAATGACTTTAGCTACGGTCAGACTTGAAACTTCTGCACCCCCATATTGCTTGGGAACGGTAATCGCCCATAAGCCTGACTGGCTGTAGGCTTCTATCTCTTCAAAAGGCAAAATACGGTTTTGGTCCCGTTGAACTGCCTCGGCTTTAAACTTTTGACTTAAATCCTGTGCAATAGCCAAAGCTTCTTCATCGTTTTGGATAATATGTGCCTGATTTTCTAAAACTTCTTTAAGATGAAAATTTTGATATGAGGTCATAAGATATTTCCTTAAATCCAGGCATGACGAGCAGGAAAAGCCTGGTTGAGGTAATAGTTACCAATGGCATGTAACTTCCAGCGTACTGGGTCATGCAAGGTATGAACTCTGGCATTCCGCCAGTACTGGTCCAGATGATGCTGGGATAGACAGGAACGACTGCCGCCAAGTTCGAGCAATTTTTCTGAGATCTGTAGGGCAGCGTCATTGGCATAAACTTTGGCTTCTGCAACCCTTATAGAAGCTTGTGCTGCCTGCTCCGCTGTAACTGTCTTATGCTGGTCAAGTTCATCGAGATATTCAGCTGCTTCATCCAGTAGCAAAATAGATGCATCAAGCAAGATATTTAATTTACCAACTTCCTGTAGTGTGTAATGTTCGGAGCTGGCTTTTTCTACTTGTGCGTCAATAATAGGGCGTGCTTTATGAACAGCAGTTAAAGTTTCTGCAAATGCAGCCTCTGCAATACCAACATCTATAGCCACCTGGAGTAGCTGCGAATAAGCACCGCGATAATTAGGTTTTTCATAAAGTTTTCTTTCATCAAAAATGAGATCAGGATTTACTCTGACCTGGTTCAGACGGACTGTGCCACTAGCTGTGGTGCGCTGCCCGAAACCGTACCAGTCATTGATGACTTCTACACCTTTTTCCTGTGCGTCAATAATTACCAATACGACATGGCCTTCAGGATGAACTGCTTTAATAGCAAGCCAGTGTGCAAAACTGCTGCCAGTCGAGTAGAACTTTTCACCATTAAGAATATATTGGCCATCTTTAACGCTAAGCGTGGTCTCTAGTGTTTTACTGTCTTTGGTGTGGCGCTCTGGGCCACCATTAGCCAGACGCTTGCCATGCAGAATTTCAGAGAAAATAAAATTTTTTTGTTGCTCGTTTCCCATCATATTAATCATGTTGAGCAGGGCAATCTGGTTTTGCGGGATTTGACCGACATTGGCATCGGCTTTAGATAAAATTCTGAACACCTGAGCAAGTGTTTTGTTTGAAACGAATGCGCCTCCAAAAGCTTTAGGAATACGGATGCCACCTAATCCTTTGAAACTAAACTGTTCAATTTCTTCTATTGGCAAGATCCGGCATTGATCCCGTTCATTTCTTGTATTCAAGGCAAAATCAGCTACCTGATAAGCTGCATTCAGGGCCTGCTGATCATTTTCTATAATATAAGCGGGAGTTTGAGTAATATGAGTCATCTTTATACCTTCCTAAGATGACTCAGAACTTAAAGGAATTATCTGGCAAACTTAAACCAGGTATTATGCGAAACTTATCATTAAAAGCTTATAAGAAAAAAACTGCTGAAATTTATAAAAAATCAGATAAAGCAGATTTATATAAATCAGTAAGTTAATTAAAATTATATAGTTTTTAGCTGGTTGAAATTTATCTTATATATGTAATTGGCATAATTATGGTAAAAAAAACTATAAAAACAGATGGGATAAGGCTATAAGAAAAGAAGTAAATCTGAACAGGTGGTCAGAATTTTTAGAACCATCAGTTTTAAAGTAGAATGATATTCAGGTCTTAATTTAAAAGTCAGTTAAAATACAAAAATAATCCGGAGTTTTTATGCGTACTTTATACCAGTTTCCTTTATCTCATTTTTGTGAGAAAGCTCGCTGGTTACTCGACCATAAAGAGTTAGATTATGTTGCGCATAATTTGATTCCAGGCTTTCACCGGGCCTTTACCCAATTGAAAACCGGACAGAACAGCTTGCCTGTTTTGAAAGATGACAGCTACTGGATTGCTGACTCTACAGAAATTGCCCTATATCTGGATGAGACCTATCCTGAACACAGTTTACTGCGCCGTGACCCGGAGCTGCGAGAGCAGGCATTGCAGATCAATAATGTTGCTTCTGAGCTCGGAGAGCATGTCCGTCGCTGGGGGCTGGCCCAAGCACTATCACAGGGCGATGAGCCTTTAGAAATCATGCTCGGTGAACAGGGGTATATGCGTCAGTTTGAGAAATTTTCAAAACCTTTAATCAAAACGCTTGTAACCAAGGGATACCAGCTCGAATCTGAAAAAGTAACTGAATCTAAAGCCAGAATGACTGAGCTGATAGAACAGCTAAATAGCGCATTGATCAAAAATGGAGGACGTTACTTTGTTGGTGACCGCTTAGGTCTTGCCGATATCGCAGTATGTTCCATGCTGGCGCCTTTGCTTGAGCTTGGCGGAACACCTTGGGAAAATGAGCATGAAGAGAACAGAACGGAAGACTTCATGAATTATCAGTCTTATTTACTTGATTTACCTTTAGGTCAATATATTCAGCGTATTTATGAGACAGAACGTAATGCCCGAGTAGACTGGCGTGGAATGTAGCTGGGTATATAAGTAATATAAGCCTTGTTATCGCAAGGCTTTCCAATTTTTTAGGGATAAAAAATATTGTAAAAACACAAAATAATGAGAATATAAAAACTTAAAAGCCATTAATTTGGTAAAATTTTTAAAGAATAGACTTTAAAGTGAGAAATTTTTTCTAAAAATATTGAAATTAAATGATTAAAGGGAAATAATTCGACTCAGCCGCTGTTAAATTAATAGTCAGGGTGTGATAGGGATCGAAAAGAGGGTCAGCTTATTGGGAGATGGGCACTGACTAAACTCACAAGGTCTTAATTCGACTTCAGTTATATAAACCACAAGTTTATAAAACAGGCTATAGGTTATCCACGTATAGCTACTAGAAGGAAACAGTATCATGTTTTCCCTTGACCCTAAAAATTTATTTGATCATAAAAATAAATCTGACCATAAGTACCACAGCATGATTCAATATACGGTATGACTGGAGCTCAGAATGGGACTGGACCGTTTCGACAAGCAAATTCTTGAAATATTGACACACGAAGACCTGAATTTAAATGAACTCTCTGAGCGAATTAATCTTTCTGTAAGCTCGGTGCACCGCCGTATCAAACAGCTTATTGAAAATCAGGTGATGACTAATCTCAAGCGTGATATCAATTTTCAAAAACTAGGTTTTAAGTTGCATGTCTTGCTACAAGTATCCCTGAGTAAACATGACAGTGATACCTTTGAAAAATTTCTGCAAGAAGTCGAAGAGCTTCCTGAAGTTATTAATGCATTTTTGGTTACCGGCCAGTCTGCCGATTTTATTCTTGAAGTTGTTGCTACCGATATGGAAAATTATAGCGATTTTCTGCTTAAACGGATGGGGAAAATCGAGCATGTTGTAGCGTTGCATTCAAGCTTTGTAATTAAAGAATATAAAGTGTTTAATTGTTATAACTTGCTAAATAAAGTTCCAGAGCAAGTATAAAGCTTAAAAATAAAAAAGCGCCAGTTCTGGCGCTTTTTAATAATATTTAATCAGGCATCAAGCTGAGCCAGTACTTCATCTGAAAACTCAACGTTGGTATAAACATTTTGTACATCATCTAAGTCTTCTAGCATATCAATCATTTTCATGATTTGTTTAGCTTGATCAATATCGGTAATTTCTGCTTTGGTAGAAGGACTCATTACAACCTCAGCATTGTCTGACTTCAAGCCGGCCGCACTAAGTGCATCCTGAACGTCACCGAAGCTCTCTGGTGTGGTAATAACTAAAATCTCATCTTCAGAAATTTCAATATCTTCCGCACCAGCTTCTAGAGCAACCTCCAAGATTTTTTCTTCAAGTGACAGATCATCAAAAGAGATTTCACCACGTTTGGTAAACAAGTAAGCCACAGAACCTGAAGTTCCAAGATTACCATTAGTTTTACTAAAGCAATGACGAACATCAGGAACAGTGCGGTTTAGGTTATCTGTCATGGTTTCTACCAGTACAGCTACACCACCTGTGCCATAACCCTCATAAGTGATTTCTTTTAAATCATCATTATCTTCACCACCAGCACCACGTTGAATGGCCCGGTTAATTGTATCACGCGTCATATTTACTGAAAGCGCTTTTTCGACTACAGCACGAAGACGTGGGTTACTGGCCGCGTCCGGGCCGCCGAGTTTAGCAGCCGTTACAATTTCTCGAATGTATTTGGTAAATACTTTACCGCGACTTGCATCTTGTTTTGCTTTGCGATGCTTAATATTGGCCCACTTGGAATGACCCGCCATGCGAATTATGCTCCAGTTTTATAAACTAAAATTTCGGGTTGAAATGTTAGCATAGCCACTGATTTGTTGAAAACAGGCCACTGCCAGCTTTTAAGCGAAGTTTCCGAAAAATCTTTAGAAGCTGATGCTCTAACGAGAAGATTTAGATAAAACAAATTAATTAAACTGCAGCTTCAACTTTAAGCTCTTAGTCTTGCGAGCACATTCATAGAAAATAGCTGAGCTTTAGGCTCATTAAAACAACCAAAATTTAGAGGCTAAACTCATAAAAAATTATATTAATTAAATTAAAATTATAAAATTACTTGTAATTTGTTTAGAAAAAATTATAAATTAACAGGCTGTATACGACTTTAGTCTAACAGGTGGGCCTAAACTGTTTAGTACTGTAAGGGGAAGCGATTATGTTTTTAACGCTTATCGGCGTTGGTTTGGCTATTTTTATTCTGATCTGTGTCTGGAGTGCGATTGAAATCTACCTGGAAGCTCATCATCGCAAATAATTAGCCTTGTTTTAAACAAAGCACTTTGGGAAATGCTCTGTTACAGCGGTTATCTTCCTGCTTTATCTTTATATAAAGATCAAGAGCCTAACAGTTCTTTGTAGCCAGCCATTTTTCCTTAATATAGAGATCTACCCGATATTGCTCATCATAATCATCAGCAATACAATTTGCCTGACTTTGTGTAGCTAAGTTTTCAACCTTTTTAACAAGGACAGTTGGTGTTGAAGATAATTTATCAATCTGACAAACCCACCATTGTTTTCCAATTCTTCGAACCTGAAAAAACTCACTGTTTTGCTTACGCTTAGCCATAATCATGATATCCTTTTTTCAACTGAGGAGTATTTAGATCTATTATTTTATAGGTGTATAGCTCTAGATAGTTAAGTTTTATGAGCAAAAATCGCTTAAATTTAGAACAATTAAGTGTTTATTTTATAAGGTGTGATCACTGTAATACTAAGCTAGATCTAAAATTTTATTAAAAATATATAATTATTTTTAATATAATATTTCAATAGGTTGTGTGTAATATTATAATAAAAATGATAGCGCCATATATTTAAGTAAGCTATTAAAAAATTATATTTAACTTTGTATTAAAGGATAACAAGGATTT
>NZ_JFCC01000015.1:0-58692 GCF_000582925.1 Acinetobacter sp. 1294596
CAGACCAGCGTCCATCGCGATCGGGTGGATCAGCTCAACTGACATCTCAACGTTGTCACCTGGCATAACCATTTCAACGCCTTCTTTCAGCTGGATCGCACCAGTTACGTCAGTTGTACGGAAGTAGAACTGTGGACGGTAACCATTCAGGAATGGAGTGTGACGACCACCTTCTTCTTTAGAAAGTACATATACTTCTGCATCAAATTTAGTGTGCGGCTTGATTGTACCTGGTTTAGCCAGTACCTGACCACGCTGAACGTCTTCACGTTTAGTACCACGTAGCAGAACACCACAGTTCTCGCCTGCACGACCTTCGTCAAGCAGCTTACGGAACATTTCTACACCCGTTACAGTCGTTTTAACTGTATCTTTGATACCAACGATTTCAACTTCTTCGCCGACTTTAACAATACCAGACTCAACACGGCCAGTAACTACTGTACCACGACCTGAAATTGAGAATACGTCTTCGATTGGCATCAGGAATGCTTTGTCGATTGCACGTTCTGGTTCTGGAATGTAAGTGTCAAGCGCTTCAACCAGAGCAAGAACTGCAGACTCGCCATACTGACCGTCGTTGCCGTTCAGTGCTTGAAGAGCTGAACCACGGATGATTGGAGTGTCATCACCTGGGAAGTCATAAGTAGACAGAAGTTCACGAACTTCCATTTCTACCAGTTCAAGTAACTCTTCGTCATCAACAAGGTCACATTTGTTCAGGAACACGATGATGTAAGGTACACCAACCTGACGAGAAAGCAGGATGTGTTCACGAGTCTGTGGCATTGGGCCATCAGTTGCTGCACATACAAGGATCGCACCGTCCATCTGAGCAGCACCAGTGATCATGTTTTTAACATAGTCAGCGTGGCCCGGGCAGTCTACGTGAGCGTAGTGACGAGTTGGAGAGTCATATTCTACGTGTGAAGTATTAATAGTAATACCACGCGCTTTTTCTTCTGGTGCAGAGTCAATTGCTGCGTAATCTTTCGCTTCACCGCCGTAAGTTTTTGCACAGATTGTTGCAATCGCAGCGGTTAAAGTTGTTTTACCATGGTCAACGTGACCGATTGTGCCCACGTTTACGTGTGGCTTATTACGTTCAAACTTGGCTTTAGCCATGATGATCTTCCTCGTTTACGTCGAAACCAGCTTAAGAAAACAGCCCTGAGATAACTCAGCTCATCGACCCATTGTCTAAAAACAGACACCCAATACTTGAAAAGCAGACTTAAAAGCCTGCTTTTTAAAAACTTTGTAGAAAAATCTACTAAACTGTATCTGGAGCTCTTATCCAGATTTGAACTGGAGACCTCTCCCTTACCAAGGGAGTGCTCTACCACTGAGCTATAAGAGCGAAATTTAGCTTTAAATGGAGCGGGAGACGAGGTTCGAACTCGCGACATGCAGCTTGGAAGGCTACCGCTCTACCAACTGAGCTACTCCCGCATTGTTGGTAATTGACCACTACATTTAAAGCAAAAGTTGGTGGTGGGAGAAGGATTCGAACCTTCGAAGCTTACGCGGCAGAGTTACAGTCTGCTCCCTTTGACCGCTCGGGAATCCCACCAATCGCACTTATTTCAGTGCTTTCCTCTACAAACTTACACACTTTAGATGGTGCCGGCACACGGATTCGAACTGTGGACCTACTGATTACAAGTCAGTTGCTCTACCAACTGAGCTATGCCGGCGCTTCTTAGTGTTTCGTACGTTTCGTATCGGAACGGTGTGCAGTTTAGCAAAACTTCGCAGGCATGCAACAGTTTTTTTTAAAAAAAACCTCAAAAACTCATAAAATCAATCCGTTTGATGATAATTCAACCGCTTTGATCACTGCGCGAGCTTTTATTTGAGTTTCATTCCATTCAGATTCAGGATTCGAGTCAGCGACCAGCCCCGCTCCAGCCTGCACATAAACCTTATTTTCACGAATCACACAAGTTCGAATGGCAATCGACATATCCATTTCACCATGCCATCCCAAATAACCTACAGCCCCACCGAAAATCCCACGTTTAACTGGCTCGACTTCATTAATAATTTGCATTGCGCGGATTTTAGGAGCGCCAGAGAGAGTTCCAGCCGGAAAAGTAGCTTTAAATACATCTAGTGCATCAATACCTTCACTTACTTCACCTTGCACATTTGAAACAATATGCATGACGTGTGAATAACGTTCAATAACCATGCGGTCCGTCACCTGTACCTTACCGATTTGTGAGACTCGACCGATATCGTTACGCCCCAGATCAATCAGCATTAAATGTTCGGCAATCTCTTTTTCATCAGATAAAAGGTCCTGTTCAAGGGCCAAGTCTTCTTCCTTGGTTTTACCACGCGGACGGGTTCCTGCAAGTGGCCGTACAGTTGCTATCCCATTTTCCAGACGAGAAAGAATTTCAGGCGATGAACCTACAATATGAAATGGCTTGCCATCAGTTAAAGTTTGGCCTTGTACTAAAAATAAATAAGGTGACGGATTAAGGTGACGTAATGCACGATAAACCTGCAATGCCTCTCCATCAAACTCAGATACCATACGGTGACCTGGCACTACCTGCATTACATCACCAGCCCGGATATACTCCTTAACTGTCTCAATCGACTCAAGGAATCTATCTTTCCCGGTAAGAGACTCAAAATGTGGTGGGGTGTGTGGATAAGCCTGCAAGCTGATTGGTGTATTCAGTGTCTGTTCCAGATGATCGAGTTGTAACTGCGCACGCTGATAGGCTTCAGGATCATTGATATCGGCATGTACAATCAAAAACAGCGTATCTTTAAGATTGTCAAAAATAATGACTGTTTTTGACAGCATCATCCATATATCTGGCAAGCCCACTGGATCTGCTTGCGGCATATTATTGAGCTTGGGTTCAATATAGCGCACTGCATCATAGCCAAAATAACCGACCAGCCCTCCTGTAAAACCGGGTAATCCGGGTAACAACTGCGCATCAGGTACTTTAAACTGAGCGTGGAAGTCTCGAATAAACTGGAACGGGTCATCACACAGCCGGGTGGTAAGCTGGCCATCAGCAGCTTTTACAGTGAGTTCTCCCTCATTACAAGAAAATACTACAGATTCACCCAAGCCAATCATTGAATATCTGGCCCAGTTTTCACCCCCCTCAACCGATTCAAACAGATAAGCTTGACTATGGTGTTTTAAACGCGCAAATACGGACAGTGGAGTTTCGGTATCTGCCAGGCGCTGACGGTAAACAGGGATCAGGTTATAGCCGGCATGTTTAAGTGATTCAAACTGGTTTAGGGTGGTCATACAGGGACTCTTGATTGTTTTTCGTTAAGTTAGGCATCAGGCTTTAAAGCTATGTTATGTCGCCATCGAAAAACCATACTGTTGTCCATTGTTGTATCCTTCACTTTCTAAACTTTTTCAATGATCAATTAATTCTCTTAAATCATCTACGACCTGCTGTGGAGCCGAGTCATGAATATCTTCACCATGATTATAACCATAGCTTACGACAATACAATCAACCCCTGCACGGCGCGCTGCCTCAATATCATTACTTGAATCACCAATTAATAGCGTCTGTTTCGTATTACTCTTGAGAACATCCATACAGTGCAGTAGAGGTAGAGGATGCGGTTTTTTATGTTCCAAGCTATCACCACCGACCACCAGTTTAAAATACTGGTCCAGCCTTAATTCATAGAGTAAGGCTTCAGCCAGTTTTTGTGGTTTATTGGTCACACAAGCCAAAGTAATATTTTGCCGGACGGCATAGTCAAGAAAATCAATTACCCCAGGAAATGGCTTACTGTCCACACAAATACCAGCAGCGTATACTTCTAAAAATTCTGCGTAGAGCTGCTGATGCTGACTCGGTTCAACTTCACCCAGAAGATTAAGTAATACGTCTTCACATAGTTTAGATGCACCTTTACCTACCCATTGCCGAATCTGTTGTTCTGTAACCATCGGGAGTTGCAGGGTATTTAAGCTAATATTCATCGCTCTAAACAGATCAGTGGCTGAATCTACCAGCGTTCCATCCAGATCAAACAGGATTAAATTGCGTGTTGTAAGTTGAGCAACTGTCATATTTTTTATCCGGATAAAAAGGCATGCGAGCATGCCCATGAATGTGACTATATAATTATTTAAAGAATACCCATGCAATTACTGCCAGAATAATCAGCATGATCACTGTCATTAAGCCTACTGATGCATTTTTCTGTTGCTCTTTTTCTTCAGCAACACGTGATACAGGCTGTTCCAGTGGCACGGACTGAGGTTCCGGCTGCACTTTAGGCTGGGCAGTTTCAGGAATTGGCGCTGGCTTAGGAATATCTACTCGCTGCGGCATCCCTTCACGGCTAACCGGAACTTCTGCACGTTCAGTCAGGCTCGGCATACCTTGCTCGTTCATCTGCTCTGCAGCAGTTTTTTCAACCACAACTGACTCGGTAGACTCAACCACTGGCTCCATTTCAACTTCTGGCTCATCATCCTGCACTGCATCTGCTACAGGTGCCAAAATTGAGAACTTAAGGCTGGCAAATTGCAGAATGTCACCATCTTTTAGCAAGGTTTCATGGTCAATCTTGACATTATTAACAAAAGTGCCATTGGATGAATTAAGGTCTTGTACCCAAAGTCCCTGATCTTTTAACAACAGGGCAGCATGGCGGCGGGAGATTTCCGCAGACTGTAACAATACATCAGCGTCCTGATGCCGGCCCACCAGCATGTCATGGGTAATACTGATTTCCTGCCCCGTAATATCACCTGTAATTGCTTGTAATTTCCAAGTCATAAACTCATCTCTTGTGATTTTTTTATATCATAGCATGCCTTATTCCATGTTCCGTGCCTTGTCTGTTAAGAAGCCGGACGCAGAGTAGTTGTAGTTACTGTATTTTTGGTACGTTCTACTTCCGGTTGAGACAAAGCTACACTACGTTGTCCAATACCAGGTTCAATTGCTACAGGAGTCGTCGTTACCACAGGAGTAACACCCCCTGAAGAAAGCTGCTTGTACACATTAGGTTTATCAGAGGTAGCAGGAACCGGCAAACGTTGCTGATAGACATCCTCTACATTTTCAGGCAATTTGGCGAAATTCCCGTCTTTATCCATAGCCAGCTGTAAGCTATAAAGCTGATCATAACGGCGTTGCGTTAATCGGCGTACATCATTAGCATCGCCGACAATGGTCGGATGGATAAATACCAGCAGGTTTCGCTTTTCATTACTGTTGCTGTCAGACCGGAACAGGCGGCCTATGCCCGGGATAGCCCCCAAACCTGGTACAGCCTGTCGACTGTAAATAGAATTATCTGAGATTAGTCCACCGAGTACGACTGTTTGACCATGTTCAGCCAAGACTGCTGTTTTAATTGCACGTTTACTGGTAACCAAGTCTGTAGCCTGTCCTTTATTAGGCTGTACATTTGATACTTCCTGCTCCACCTCCAGCCGGACAGTACCATTTTCACCAATATGTGGAATAACTTTTAGAGTCACACCAACATCTTTACGTTCCACAGTTGTATAAGGATTTACACCATTTGCATTTGTTGTCACTGAACCGGTAACAAACGGGACATTCTGGCCGACAACGATATAAGCCTCTTCATTATCCATGGTAACAATAGAAGGTGTGGACAACAGATTAGACTTGGTATTGTCCTTTAAGGCCTGAATTAGGGCGCCATACAAACGTCGTGAGCCATCAGCACCTTCACGATAGTCACCTAAAAGAAGTGATGAACCTCTTAAGTTACTGGCTGCATTAGCAAGTGCTGAACCACCAGCCAGATAGCCAGCAGCAAGGCTGGCCAGGCTGCTTCCTACATTTGTAAAATTAACCAAGCCAATTCCACTGCTGATATCACCGAGTGCCCACTGCACCCCAAGCTGATCTGCATCATCACCAGCAACTTCAATAATTGCGGCTTCAATCAGAACCTGCTGGCGACGTATATCCAGTTGCTGAATTGCTGATTCGATTTCACGCATCAGCTGGGGATCAGCCTTAACCACCAGAGCATTCTGGTTAGTATCCGCAATAATACTAACCCCGTTCGCATTAAAACTACTGATCGGATTTTGCCCGGAATTAGTGTTAGCGTTGAGGTTAATACCCGGCGTAGAAATTCCAGAGCCGGTGCTGCCCTGATTATTAGTGCCGGTATTATTAATCAGGTTATTAATAGAATTACTGGAACCAGAATTATTTGAATTACTGTTGCTATTTACTGCCTGCCCGGTCACTAGTCCTTGCAGGATCTCGGACAGGTTCTGGGCACTGGCATATTTCAAGCGGAATACTTTAAGTCCCCCCAGACGGTCTGCTGAGGGTACATCCAGCATCTCAATCATATGCCGGATACGTTTACGTGTCGCCGGATCACCTTTAATCAAAATACGGTTAGTCCGGTTATCTGCCATAATTCTTACCCGTGCCCCACTAAAATCTTTAGCAGCGCCCGTTGAACTCATGGACTCCAACAGTCCAATCACTTCTTCTGCCTGGCTCGACTGCAAGGTAATTGCTTCAATATCATTTTGCCCGGTACCATCGAGATTGCGGACAATTGTTTCTAATTGCGCAATATTACTGGCACGATCAGAGACAATGAGAGCATTTGTTCCTGCCACTGCAGCAAGATGTGCAAACTGTGGCATTAATGGACGTAAAGCCGGTATCAGGTCATTGGGATTGGTATTTTCCAGCCAGATTACCCGGGTGACCACCTGATCACCACGTGCATTACGTCGTGCATCATAAGGAACACCTGAGCTTTTTACATTACTATCTGGAACCAGTTTAATAGTATTCCCTGATGGAATTGCCACTACACCGTTGACATTTAATACACCCAAGAACAGATCATAAACTTCATTTTTATTGAGTGGCTTATTAGAGATGACCGTCACATTTCCGCGGACCCGTGGATCAACTGCAAAATTTTTCCCTGTAATATCGGCGACTTCATTGATAAAAGCAGTCAGGTCTGCATCACGCAGATTAATTTTCCAGGTTTGTGCATAGGCTGCAGTGCTTATAGCAGCGATGACTGGTGCTGCAGCCACTAAAGCCCAAAGTGGACGATGATGTTGTAATAAAGCCATAGCCTGTTATTTTTCCTAACACTACTGTGAGGTATTCCCACTTAAAAACTTTGTTGGATGGTCATCACCTGATCACCACGTTTTATTTCTATTTTGACTTGCCCTTCACGTCTGGCTTGTTCAAGTAACTGAATATCACTTTGTCCCTGGCCGACAGGCTGACCGTTTAAAGACATAATCCGGTCACCTGGGCGTAAACCCAGCTTACTGCGCAGTGCAGCCGGTGTACGGCTGGTGACCTCATAACCGTTACCGGTCGAGCTTACACCCATTTCCTGCAAATATTGTTCACGGTCTTCCTGAATTTTTTGTATCGCCTGTCCTAAAGCAGATTGAGAAGAATTTGCAGGTGATGGCGAAGGAGCTGCCGAAGTGGCAGAGTCAGCAGGTGGCACAATCGGCTGGTTCAGGCCATTTTCAATTCCTTTAAACTGAACTTCACGAGATGTACCATTGGGTTGACGCAATATCACCCGGTCCCAGTAAACCTCTGCCAATTGAAATGAAGAATTAGCAATGGTTTCTCCAACCCGATAACGCTCTGCAATCTGGTCTACTTTAATTACAGCTGAGGAATAACGGTTTGGATAACCAATGACCACACCCTGCAACTCTATATTTAAACTTTCAGCAGATGTATTCGCCGCAGCACTTTGACCTGGTTCGTAAAACAGGGAAAATGAAGAAATATTTGGAACTTGTGGCTGCTGCGAACCCAGCATAACGCGCTCAAACTGTATGCCTTGTGGCGGTGCTACCACCCACCAGAACAACGCTGCCAGCTTCCAGCAAAAGATCAGAATTAATAATGCCAGCACGAACGGTCCAGCCCGGTCCAGTTTAGACCAGGAAATATCCTGGAGTTTATTCAGATAGGTTTTCATCACCAGTTGCCCCGTAATAGAGGCTGACGGGAGCTAATCACATAGGTATCAAGTCCAGCTTTACCGTCATAAGAAGGGACATTCAAGAGTAGACGCTGGGTTAGTTGCACATCCAGCATCATGTCCGGGTCAAGAACCAGATTTGCCATTTTCTGTCCACGCTGATCTTGTATATTAAAGATGAGCTTTCCACCGTCGTCTTGAATCTCTCCTTTTAAAGAGGGTATATTCATTCGGTCCTGCCGTGAGCCCAAGCTATACAGGAGTTGTCCGCCTGCCCATTGCAGCTGGCCAGTTGCATTGCTAAAGCCATCATTTTTCTGATAACGTAAATTAATATTTTGAAGCTGAATACTATTGGCTGGCCATTGCCAGTCTACTAAGGTCTTTAAGGTTTCTGGCGCTATTTGGCCCTTCATCTCTTGAATAATTATTTTTTTACCTAAACCATAGGCCACTGTACCATTTAGCTTTGTATTGGCACTATGAATTTCCAGGTCTGCTCCCAAGCGTAATAGCAATAAGTCGAGAGGCCTGGTTTTCCAGCTGACTGATCCACGCAATTTATCTTTATGCCAGTCTGCCTGGCCCTGCCAGATATTACCGCTGACATTTTGCAAGGTTTGATTATCTTTTGAAAATTTTGAAATAATCCAGGCAGCAGGTATCTGTAACACTACAAATAATAAAAACGCCAGGACTGCAAATATCCACCACGTTAATTGCTTCGTTCTTTTATTCATTCAGCAATAACCAACATTTAATTTTTTTCCTATAACTATATTTCTCCCCTGCGTCCCATTATGCATAATTTTTCTACCTCGCCAATTCACTGCTATAAAAAAACCAAGCATTCATGCTTGGCTTTTTTAACATTCTAAGGCAGTCGAATGACAGTTCGATGAAACTTAGATCAGAAAATCTTCAAGTTTTGCACCTTTTTCAAGGGCTGCTACTAACCAGCGTGGCTGCTTACCACGTCCTGTCCAAGTTTCTTCAGGATTTTCAGTATTACGATAACGTGGCTCTACTGATTTACGTGTTGTTTTCTTGCGCTTTTGCGCTCCAAATTCTAGCAACTGTTCAATAGTCAGACCCACATTTTCAGCAATTTCTAAAACCTGTTCATAAGCTTCATCTACTGCTTGATCTTTTTTGCTGGCGATTAATGCTTCGGCTTCAAGCTGTAATCTTTTGAGATCTTCTACCGAAAGTTCACTAATATCTGGCTTCATTAATATTGGCTCCGCAACACAGGTTAATCATATTTATTTGAATTAATATTCAAACTCATATTATGTATTTTAAATACAATTATCAAGACTATTTAATTAAATTAATAACAATAACTCAACATAGCCAAATTAATATGAAATAGGAGGTTTTATTTAATAAAACTAATCATCGGTTATTTAAATCATGTTCAACAGTTTTTTCAATCTTAATAATTTTTTCTCTTATTATTTCAGGAATGAGTGTCTTTTGCATACTCTCTTTATCTACGCAAACAATTACTGCTTCTCCTAAAGCGACATTTTGTTGTTGGGCACTACTCCATATCAAGTAATTCATGCGAAAGGCACTATTCCTAATCTCTTCAACCCTGACGCCAATTTTTAACTGATCTGGATAAAATACCGGTTTAAGGTATTTACACTGGCTTGAAGCCACAACAGTATTAATATCAAGCTTGAATATATTCAAGACATCAAGATAACAAATACGGGCACTTTCTATATAACGGTAATAAATTACATTATTGACATGCCCAAATGCATCCATATCTCCCCAAGCAACATTCTGTTCATAAATTACTGGGTAATCTGTTAACTTGGTCATATTAATTCCTTAAATCTTTAACTGCATAAAATTAGCGTCATTTTCAAAAACCAGATTTAATTGCTGAATTAAATCCTCATTTCCTTTAAATACTGTTTTGATCCTTAAATAAATCATCAATATATTATCTGGATAGAGTTCAAGTAACTGCTCTGCCTCCAATGCACGGTCAGTTGCTTGATATATGTGCCATTTTGCAAAACTTAATATAGGGATACTTGGGTACTTGTTTTCTAAAAATAAAATACGCTGCTCGACATATTCATAGTCAGGTTGCTGCTTAAGTAATTGTTGCTGAAACCATAAATAGAAAACATCTTGATCAAAATTATCAGCCAGCAGTAAATTGGCTAGTGATTCATGCTGCTGACTCATTTCAGGCATACGTGCCAGTAACTTAAGCCATAGAATCTGAATATCAGGTGTACGGTTCTGTATCTGACCTGCCATGTCCAAATAACGTTGCTGCAATGCTTGCAGATCATCAAGAGTTGCTTGGTCAAACTGGCCCAGCAGTTGCTGTAGCCACTGTTCTTTATAGTCGTGACTTAAGTGACCATATTTGCTGGAGCGCAAGTAGAGCCATGGATACTGAACTGCGAATTCCCCCCAGAGCTCATTAATCCTGTATTGATAGGCACTTTCCACTTGTTGTAACCAGGGAGATAAAGCATGTTGACTCAGAAATTCAAGATGAGTTAATGCCTGCTCAGGATCTTGCTGATGCAAAAAGATTTCAATCCGTTGTAGCTCTGCCAGTTCAAATGCATGGGGAGATGCTTGATTCAAGCTTTTCAATGCAAGGTCTGTCTCGGCATTACCTAAGAATAAGCGTGATTCAATCACTCCTCTTAGTAGACCTGATTGAGAAAAGACCCGTTGAATAAATAACTGCTGGTCCCGTTCCGCTTGTAACAGCCAAATCACTCCCAACTGCTCGTAAGGATGTAAGGTTTTGAAGTCAAGTACAGTTTCTGTTTTACGCTGTTCCCGAGTCAGATAACGTTTTAGTTGTAGCCAGACCAGCTGGATAATCAAACCGAATATTGCCAGTAAAGCTAGCCATATCCATAAATTGGTCTGCATTTGCCAGTTGCGCCATTGCACATAAACATAACCAGCACCGTAGCCATAACTTAGTACACTTAATAAGGCCAGAACCAGTAAGCTAACCAGTGTATAAGCAAGAAAAATCTGTTTCATACTGCCCCCTTAACCCAGTAATGTCATAGCACCAAGTTTCGGATTTGGTATGACTGGCAGATACTTCATATTCATTAAACGTTTTTTTAACTGCTGGCTGTCATAGTCGGGTAACTGATTCAGCTGTTTAATTACATCATCCAGGCCCTGCTGGTATTCTGCATATTGCCCCTGCATAAGTGACTGTCTTACCAGTAACAGCCTTAGTTGTACCTCTTTGAGAACCAGTTGCCGATTCATCAATATAGCTCCTGGACGCTGAACCGGTTCAATCTGCAACCAGCGCTGCCAGAAATGTTGCGGCTGAATCTTGGCAGGACTTAAATTATTTTGCTGTATGGCCTGCTTCAGTAACTGGTCAGTTTCTAACAACAGTGCATCTAAAGATTCTTGTTGCCGAGTTTTAGCCTGCACGAACTGTTGAATCGCTAACTGATCTGTATGAATCGCCTGATGTAGACTTTGTTTGAGTTCAGGTGCCAGTACATAGCCATGTAAATCACGATCCAGTTCTGATAATTTTTCCAGCGCATACACATACTGCTGCTGCCGGACAGCAAACTGAGCCAGCTCTAAACGTTCACCAATTAATGCGACCGGGCTAAATTCTGCCAAAACGGCCGGAATTGACTGCTGCTGGGGAGACTGAGAGGGATTAGTGGAGGTAGTCACTGCTATCTGGCTAATCTGGCGCTGCAGAGCTACTACCTGGTCGTTGAGGCTTGCATTGAGCTGCTCAGTTCGATGCAAACTGGCTTCTACTTCCGGTAATTGGCGGGAAACCTGAAACAGGTCATAACTAATTTTTGCCAACCAAGCCAACGCCAGAATGATTATACAGAATAAAAACTTTCTCATAATTTCCCTTGCAACTCTGCAATATACTGGAGTATGACCTCAGGTTTTAAATATTCTATTTTTGAAACCTGAAATTTGGCTTGATGCTGGATTTTATAACCGTGTATCAACTGATATAAACGCTCTCCCAGCACCAGATAATGACATAGCTGCAAAACAGACTGCTGATTCTGGCATAAATCCAGCCAGTTAGACCAGCTGGCTTCACTAGTAATAGGGACCAGCACCTGATTTCCGTATTGTATAATCTGTGCTGCAACTTTAGAAAAATCATGAATGCTTTGTGTCGGGCAGGACCGTTCGTATAAAATAAAGTTCAAAACCTTTATTCCCTGCTGATGCAGATTTTGCATCATAAACTGGCGCCCCCCTTCTCCACGCCAGAATGCTACACTGTGCAGGTCATCAAATTGTCTGAATACATCAAGCTCAAGCATCCCCTCTGAAGTCTCAAGTTTAGGGACCTGACTGGAAATACCGTAATGTTTCAGGTGTTCAGCTGTGGTTTGGCCTACCGCTATCCATTGTAATTGTCTTAAATCGTTCAGGCTGATGCCACTTTGCTGAAGATACTGCATTCCAATATCTGCTGCTGCAGGACTCACTACTACAATTACCTGACAGAATGGCAGACTCTGATAGAGCTGTTGTAGCTGGAGTGAGTAAGCAGTTGGTGTCAGTTCAAGTAAAGGCAGCTCAAGTACTTGATGACCTGCTTGCAGTAAGGCAAGACTTAATGCCTGACTGCGTTCTTGCGGGCGGGTATTAATAAATAGCATAAAACTTACTTATAAAGGGCTTTTAACAGCTCGCCAGCACCTTGTGACAATAAATTTTCTGCCAATTCGATCCCCAACTGTTCAGCATGTTCCGGCTGTCCTGAAACTTGAGATGAAAGTAATATTAAGCCATCCACACTTCCTACACGGCCTTCAAGCTGGAGCTGGCCATTTTCCAGAGTCGCGTAAGCAGCAATCGGAACCTGACACCCTCCTTCCAAATGACTATTAAATGCTCTTTCTGCCCGTACACATATACTTGTCTGCTCATGCTGAAGTGGAGAAATCAGATCAAGTATGGCCTGATCATCTGTACGGCATTCTAGTCCCAGCGCACCTTGGCCAACAGCGGGCAGACTTAATTCCGGAGACAGGGTATGTTTAATGCGCTCACTCAATCCCAGACGTTTCAAACCAGCACTAGCCAGAATAATCGCATCATATTCACCTGCATCAAGTTTAGACAGACGGGTACCCACGTTACCACGTAAATCAAGAATATTCAGATCTGGACGGGCTTTCAAAATCTGGGTTTTACGGCGTAAACTTGACGTCCCGACTGTTGCCCCCTTTGGTAACTGCTCAAAGCCTTCAAAACGATTTGAAACAAAAGCATCACATGGATCTTCACGTTCACAGATCACAGGTAACGATAACCCTGTTGGCAAATGCATAGGCACATCTTTCATCGAGTGCACTGCCAAATCAGCACGTCCATCCAGCAAGGCAGCTTCAAGTTCTTTTACAAACAGGCCCTTACCCCCAATTTTTGCCAGAGGAGTATCAAGAATCTTATCGCCCTGGGTTACAAACGTGACCAGTTCTACCGTCAAGCCAGGGTGAAGTTCCTGCAAACAGGCACGAATATGTTCAGCTTGCCAGAGCGCTAGAGGGCTTTTACGGGTTGCAATTTTTAAGGTCATCATCATAATTCAGGCGTTAAAAAGTCCCTTTAAACTTAACGTGATCCCCTAAAAATGCAAGTAAATTATCGTCCAAAGCCGATAAAACCGTCCTATTTTAGTTCTTTAAAGCTTTTGTATCCGCTCACGCAGACCAGGTAAATGGCGACGGCTTACGGCCAGCCGCTCGTCAAGTTCACGGCAGCGTACCTGATACTGTCCGGAAGTCACAACCTCAAGCCCATCCAGATAGTCAACAGATACCAGTGCATTACGATGGATCCGGATAAACTTCTCCGAAAATTCCTGTTCAAGTTCTTTTAAGGTCTCATCAATCAAAATGCTGCCATGTTTATGACGTACTGTGACATATTTCTGGTCAGCTAAGAAATAGTAAATGTTCTCCACAGGCACCAGCTCAACACCCCGATAACTTTTTGCAGTAATTTGCTGGCGCTGTAATTTTGCCGTATCTATATCTTTCTGCTTCAGGCCCGACATTTGTGCCTGGTTCAAACGGGTCAGTCTGTCCAGAACCTGCTGCAGCTCACTGACCTCTATGGGCTTGAGCAGATAACCTTCCGCACTTGATTTAAAAGCTTCTAATGCATGATCTTCATAAGCCGTACAAAAGACAATCGCCGGCATAAGGTCCAGCTGGTTTAGCTGTTCAGCACATTGCAAACCATCCATTTCCGGCATTTGAATATCAAGCAATACCACATCAGGCTGATACTGCTGGACCAGTTCAATCGTATGCTGACCACTTGATGTTGTAGCGACTACATGGTGCCCGAGCTGGGTAACCAGACGAGATAAGCGTTCGACGGCCAATGGCTCATCATCACAAATCAGGATATCCATTTTTTCTCCTTGTCTAGACCAACTTCATTTAATTTATATATGTTGATCTGGACTCTGGTTTTATTCTTTTATTTATAATGGTACTGCACGATAGTGGTATAAATCCCCTCACCGGCAAAAGTTTGAAACTGTACAGACTGTCCAAAATAGGCCTGTAACCGCTCCCGTACACTTTCTATAGCAATACCATGACCTTTACGTAATGTTATTTTATCTAAAGAGTAAGGATTGGTAATGACTATAGTAACTTGATTTTGAAGTATTTCAACCAGTATACCGATGGTACCTTGAGTATAGACACTTTCAACTCCATGGAAAATACTATTTTCAATCAAAGGCTGTAAGGTCAGAAGTGGAATATAAACCTGATTTAAAGAGTGAGTATTTTCTATTTTCCACTCTACCTGGAGACGTTCACCCAGCCGCATCTGCTCAATTGAAAGGTAATGCCGGCATAAGTCAATTTCCTGCTGTAAGCTGACCAGTTTGAGGTCTTGCAGGCTGGCACGAAAAAGTTTGGACAAGCTGATCAGCATTGTTTCAGCCCTGTCAGGGTCTATACTGATGAGACTTACTACACTATTTATACTATTAAATAAAAAATGCGGATGAATACGTGCCTGCATGGCCTGTATACGGGCGTTTAATCCACTACTTTGCTGTCTGAACCATTGCTCCCGCATATACAGATAACGTAGAAAGATAACTCCCATCAATATCCCAAAACTGAGATTTAAACCTATATCTTTAAATGAAATATCGGAATCTATTCCCGTCCAGCTCAAATGACTACCCCAATAGTTCAGCATATTCAGACTGAAGGTAGATACCAGAACAATGCACTGAAGTAGCAGAAAACCGAACAGTAAGGCATAAAAATGGTTGAGCTGTCTGAACTGGTTTTGCCAGGTATCTACCAAAGCAGTAAAACACAATACTACCCATTGAATAAAAAAAATGTACTGTGCCAATTGGTCAAGCTGAAGGTTTTGCCATGTCCCCGCTTTTGCCAGAATAAGGATCAGTGACAACAGCGTACTGACCAGAAATAATTCGATTAGATATTGCCAGCGTCCACGCTTTGTAAAAGAATATAAATTATTCCGGTTATTTATTGATGGTATTGCGGAATTATCACGCTGTGCTTCGGCAAGCGCTGTTGAATTTGCTATACTCTTTTTTATTTTGCTGAGCCGACATGACCACATCTTCTCATTCCTCCAATACGCCTGCCCAGAATCAGACTTCCGGTATGTGGGGCGGCCGTTTTTCCGAAGCTACCGATGCTTTTGTGGCTGAATTTACCGCATCTGTACAATTTGACCAACGTTTTTATAAACAGGATATTGCCGGTTCAATTGCTCATGCGACCATGCTTGCCAAAGTAGGGGTACTGACCGAACAGGAACGTGATGACATTATTGAAGGTCTAACTGCCATTAAAGCAGATATTGAGGCAGGACATTTTGAGTGGCGCATTGACCTTGAAGATGTACATATGAACATCGAGTCACGTCTGACCCAACGTATTGGCATTACAGGTAAAAAACTGCATACCGGCCGTAGCCGTAATGACCAGGTCGCAACTGATATCCGTCTTTATGTCCGTGATGAAATTGATGCTATTTTAGATCTACTGGAAAAATTACAAAAAGGTATTTTGGGTTTGGCGGCTAAAAATACCCAAACCATCATGCCCGGTTTTACCCATCTACAAACCGCACAGCCTGTGACTTTTGGTCATCATTTATTGGCCTGGTTTGAGATGCTGGTTCGTGACTCTGAACGTCTTATTGACTGCCGCAAGCGCGTTAATCGCATGCCATTAGGTTCTGCGGCACTTGCTGGTACAACTTATCCAATTGACCGTGCCTATACGGCTGAACTTTTAGGTTTTGAAGCAGTTGCTGAAAATTCGTTAGATGCCGTATCGGATCGTGACTTTGCGATTGAATTTAATGCTGCTGCATCTTTAATCATGATGCATTTATCACGCATGTCCGAAGAACTGATTCTATGGACATCTGCACAGTTTAAATTCGTCAATATTCCGGATCGTTTCTGTACGGGTTCTTCAATCATGCCACAAAAGAAAAATCCCGATGTACCTGAACTGGTACGTGGTAAAACCGGTCGTGTCTATGGCGACCTGATGAGCCTGTTGACCCTAATGAAAGGCCAACCACTGGCCTATAACAAGGACAATCAGGAAGATAAAGAGCCACTATTTGATGCGATTGATACCGTACGTGGTTCATTGATGGCATTTGCTGACATGATTCCAGCTCTGTTACCCAATATCGATATCATGCGTGAAGCAGCCCTTCGCGGTTTTTCTACTGCAACAGACCTTGCAGACTACCTGGTAAAAAATGGAGTCGCTTTTCGCGATGCACATGAAATCGTAGGTAAAGCAGTGGCTCTGGGCGTTCAGGAAGGTAAAGACTTATCTGAACTTAGCCTTGAACAGCTTCAGCAGTTCTCTGACCTGATTCAGGCAGATGTCTTTGAAAAAGCACTAACTCTGGAAGCTTCAGTAAATGCGCGTAACCATATTGGCGGTACGGCCCCGGCTCAAGTAGAAGCAGCTATTGATCGTGCCCGTGCGCGTTTAGAAAAACTTTATGCTTAAACGCTATATCTTAACTTTGGAGTATTGATATGTCTCGACAGGTGTTTTGCCGTAAATATCAAAAAGAAATGGAAGGGTTAGAATTTGCACCCTTCCCAGGCCCAAAAGGTCAGGAACTATTTGACACGGTTTCTAAACAGGCCTGGCAGGAATGGTTACAGCATCAGACCACCCTCATTAATGAAAAACGTTTGAATGTATTTGAACCCGACGCAAAAAAATTTCTTGAAGAGCAACGTGAAAAATTTTTCAGTAATGATGCGAGTGTAGAAAAAGCTGAGGGCTGGAAACCTAAAAATTAATCTTTGTTTTGACTCACTTTAGAGTGGGTCAAAATATTGCTGTTCAATTTATACTTTTAATAAATAAAGACAAAGCTTATTTTTAAAGCAATTAATTACACTATATTAACTTAATTTACATGTCCTTCACATCAAAACACATGAACTATAATGAGTAATAAATCTGAACTTCTTATACTGATTTTAAGAAAACTTATATAAAGCTCTGATGAATTCTGCATAAGTGAAATTTTGAATGAGCTCCTCTTTCGTTCCCAGATTTCCCCCAAAGTCTGGGACTTTTTTTATTCTATATTTAATTTTTTGCTTACTCTTGTATAAGCTTTAGCTTACAGTGATATAAGATTTTTACTTCTACGATATTTACTTAATTCCATTAGACTAAAGTTGTAGCCAAGCAGGAAGCTAGGTGAGCATAGAAAAATAATTAAAAATTGCAATGGGTACAGGATGTGATGATTTTTCCTTACTCTTTACTCAAAGGCCCGGGCAACTTTCCCTGGGCCTTTTCACTTTTTAAAACGTCTGTTTAGCGGCGTTGTACGTGTTCTTCAATTTCATCCAGGCTGGTATGACGTACATCAAGTCCTTTTGCAATATAAATTACTTGTTCCGAAATATTACGGGCATGATCACCAATACGTTCAAGTGAGCGCAATACCCACATCACGTTCAGTACCCGGGAAATATGGCGTGGATCTTCAATCATATAAGTCATTAGGGTACGGGTGGCTGACTGGTATTCACGATCGATATCGGCATCGGCTAAAAGTACTTTAAGCGCCTGCTCAGCATCGACTCGAGCAAAAGCATCCAGTGCATCATGAATCATAACCCGCACCTGATTGCCAATATGCCGGGTTTCCATATAACCCCGTGGCGATCCGCCTTCTTCACATAAGTTTTGGGCAATACGGGCGATTTTTGCGGCTTCGTCTCCAATTCGTTCCAGGTCAGTATTTGCTTTGCTCATCGCGATCACCATACGCAGGTCAATTGCAGCCGGATGACGGCGTGCCAGAATCAGGGTTAACCCTTCATCAATTTCCCGTTCATAACGGTTTACTACGTTATCCTGAAACTGCACGTCGATAGCCATATTGGTATCTGTATCCAGCAAAGCCCGTATTGCATTGGCCACCTGCTGCTCGACCAGACCGCCCATAGTCATAAATTTAGTCGTAACACCTTGCAGTTCTTCATTAAACTGTGAAGAAATATGGTGACTTAATACAGGGTTATTCAAGCTCAAGATAAAGACTCCAGCCAGCTAAAAAGAAAATTCTGATGCATCTTGTATTAAAGCATAGCTATGATGAAACTTTGATGACAGTTCATTTATGAATAGCTGTCAAAACTTTTCAACCAGCCAGCTGTTCATTTCCTGCAAATCCTGTTCATTGAGCTGACCTGCGGCAGCTTTTAAACGCAATATATTAATCAGATGATCATACTGTGCATTTACATAATCCTGCCGGGCAGAAAAAGCATTACGCTGAGCCAGCAATACATCTACTATAGTTTTTAAACCTTCATTATATTGGGCACGTGAAGCACGTGATACCAGCTCGGATGATTGCATCGCGGCCTTACGGGCCTCTAATTTATTCTGGTCAGTTTCAACCTGCAGATAGGCCTGTTTGGCATCAGTTGTACTTTTACGAACAGCAGCTTCCAGCTCTGCTTCAGCACGCCGGATATCGACTGTAGCCTTTCGTATATTTTGTTGTGTGCGTCCCCCATTAAAAAGATTCCAGTTCATTTCCACGCCAATCTGGTCAAACTGACCATCACCAGAGATGAGTGTTTCCGGTGACTGTTTGGTATAGCCATAGGTAGCTACTGCTTCAAGCTGCGGATATAAGGCTGCCCGTTCAATCTGGCGTTGGTCATCATTATATTTTTGTTGCAAACGTGCCTGCTGTACTGAAAGATTCTGATTTTGTGCCAAAGTAGTCCATTCTTGCAAATTAGCCGGATAAGGTTGCTGATAGCTAAAATTTTCTTGAAGCACCGCCAGACTTTCCTGATATGGCCCAATTAGTTGTGCCAGCTGTTCCTGAGCCAAGAGCAACTGTACATTACTTGAAATCCGGTTGGCCCGGGCATTTTGGTACTGGGCATTGGCTTCACTGACATCACTACGGGCAACCAGTCCTTCACGTAACTTGGCGTTCATCATTTCCAGCTGCTCTAATAATGCTTTTTCTTCCTGTAAATGAGAGCTGGTCAGTGTCTGCTGACGTAAGACATTAAAATAACTCTCAGCCACATTGAGAATATGGTCCTGCTGGCGCTGGCGTAACTGTACTTCACTCAGCAGTACGGAGGTTTGTACCTGTTTATAACCCTCCCAGGCATCTTTACGGAATAAGGGCTGACGTGCCGTAATCGAAATTTGCTTCGTGGTAGAGGTCGAGGACATTAAGGCATCACCAAAATTTTCAAAACCTGGAATGGTCACACTATTGCTTTGGTCACTTCCCTGATGTTTACGGGTAATATTACCGCTGACACTGACTGTCGGCAAAAAATTAGTACGCGCAATACCCAGATTGAGCTGATCTGCCTGATACTGGTAAAGATTGGCCTGCCAGCTTGGGTCTGACTGTTTGGCACGCTGATAAGCCTCTACCAGATCAAGCGCATAAAGCTGTGAACTTGTAGCTAGAAAAAACAGGCTCAGGAAAATTTTTTTCTTCATTTTTTTAAATGCCCATCTACACCGCAAAAAACCGGACTATCTTTTTCAGGACAGTTTTCAGGTATGCCATATTACTCATGAATAGCCAAGTTTAAGTATGATTTTTATTAAATTTTCCCAGTTCTTGACTTCAGGCAGTTTCAATAGGGTAAGAATATAGTAAAATCCAGCTATCTTGCCTAAATCCATACTACATATTGCTTACAAATAATTTAAACAATACTACAGCTTTTACTGGGTTTTTAAAGATAATCATCATCAACCATATTCTGCTAGTTTGCTCGCTCTTAGTACGCTGTTGTCTTGCTCACGCATCATACAACCTGAGTCAAGTAGTCCCCCGCCTTGGAGGAAAAAACGTATGAAGCCTCTTGCTTATCTTTCTCTCTCCCTGCTGGTGTTAGCTATGGCTGGCTGCCAGAAGCCCGAAATGGAGAAAACAGCCAAGCAAGAAACGCCGCCTCCTACCCGTATTGCTCCACAACAGGATGATACCCGCTGCCTGAACCTGGCAGAACAGATGCAGAAAATTAATTCGGAAAGTACAGTAGAAGCCTTAGATCAAGTCAATGCACAAATTAAAACCTGTTTGCCACAGCTAAAATTTGAACAGCAAAAACAGATTCTCAAAGCCTCGAATGCCATGTATCAGCGCTTTTTGACAGTTAAGCGTACTCCTGAACAGCAGACAGCATTTGAAGACTATGCTTTTAACCAGTCCCCTCATCCGACGTTACAGCAAAGTTATACCGAAAAATTTTCACCGCGTGATCAGTACCTGCTCAAGCATCAGGGCAAAGTATATTATGAGCTATATGATGGTGGAGAAGGCATGTTCAGTTATCGCCGCCAGCCACAATATCTGGCACAGATTTTTGCCCCCTATTTACCGACTGCCGAGCGAATCTTTATTGAAAAACTGGCTAGCCAGAACCAGCAGAGTCCTCTGCGTGATGGCGCACTGACAATTTCCTGGGATGAAATAGCACAGCGTGCCCAGTTCTGGGAAAACTATGTCAAGCAATATCCGAATAGCAGCTTTATAGATGATGCCAAACTGCTGCTTTCACTTTATACCTCATTCCTGTTTAAAGGTATGAATAACACCCCCATCTCTGATACATATACTGGTGAGCTTTCTATACGGCCAGATGCACTGACTGTGATTCAGCAAGTTGCTAAACAGCGCGACTCGGAACTGGCCGTACAGGCCAAACGCTTTTTAGAATTTGTAGAGATGTCACCCGCCCAGCGTAATCAGAAAATAAAAGTTCAGCTGACTGCACCGGAACGTCTTTCAGGACAGGAAAATATTTTGACCTTACGGCAGCTGGAAAAATATGTTCAGTTACGTGACCCTTATGCCAACTCCCCACGTGACCAATATCGTGACTGTTTTAGTGATGCTGTCTGTATGAGTTATTAAGACCAAAGAACTACATTGTTACTTCAAGCATGGCTGTTCATTCTGAAAATCCATGCTAAGATCTTTACATGCTTGACGGAGCGCGAGTAATTACTCGCTGAGATCATGTAATTCCTTTTTTCAGGAATTGATCATGAGTACCGTTGAACCTGATCAGGTTAAGACCTGCGTAGGAATCAAGCCATCTAAAAACTGAAGCTCTTCTTTTATTCTTACAGAATAAATCTGCCACCGTTTTTGGTCGTGCTTGATTCGTTGATATCATTCATAAGGATCATGTACATGAACCAGTTAACGAATCATTCTTCTTTACCCTTATCCAGTCAGCATGAGCAAGAAGCCAAAGATCTGACTCGTATTTTGCCTGCTTCAAGAAAAGTCTATATACAAGGTTCACGTCCCGACATTCAAGTTCCGATGCGTGAAATCAGCCTGACCGACACCCCAACCGGTCTAGGCGGTGAACACAACCCACCAGTTATGGTCTACGATACATCGGGTGTTTATACCGATCCGAGAATCAAGATTGACCTGAAGCAGGGCCTGCCAGATGTACGTAAACGATGGATTGAAGAGCGTGCGGACACCGAAGTCCTGAATCAGCTTTCTTCAGAGTTCGGACAGGCGCGCTTAAAAGATATTACTACTGCCGAAATCCGCTTTGCCCATATCTCACAGCCCCGTCGTGCCAAAGCAGGTAAAAATGTTACCCAGATGCACTATGCAAAACAGGGCATTATTACGCCAGAAATGGAATATATTGCCATTCGTGAAAATCAGCGCCAGTGTCACGGCGTTGACACCCGACAGCATAGTGGCCAGAACTTCGGTGCACAGAATTTACGTGAAATCACTCCAGAATTTGTACGTCAGGAGGTAGCAGCAGGCCGGGCCATTATTCCTGCCAATATTAATCATCCAGAAATTGAACCGATGATCATCGGTCGTAACTTTCTAGTCAAAATCAATGCCAATATCGGGAATTCGGCTCTGGGCTCATCAATTGATGAAGAAGTTTCTAAAATGACATGGGCAACCCGCTGGGGCGCCGATACCATTATGGATCTGTCGACTGGTAAAAACATACATGAAACCCGGGAATGGATTATCCGTAACTCACCGGTACCGATTGGAACTGTTCCAATTTATCAGGCGCTGGAAAAAGTAAATGGAGTAGCCGAAGACCTGACTTGGGAAATTTTTAAAGATACCTTGATTGAACAGGCTGAACAGGGTGTAGATTACTTTACTATTCATGCTGGCGTATTACTGCGATATGTTCCACTGACTGCTCAGCGTCTGACCGGTATTGTATCGCGTGGCGGCTCGATTATGGCACAGTGGTGCCTGGCCCATCATCAGGAAAATTTTCTGTATACCCATTTCGATGAAATTTGTGAAATCATGAAAGCCTATGATGTTTCTTTCAGTCTGGGAGATGGCTTGCGTCCGGGGTGTATTCAGGATGCCAATGATGAAGCGCAGTTTAATGAACTACGAACTCTAGGCGAGCTGACTCAACGTGCCTGGGAGCATGATGTGCAGGTCATGATTGAAGGCCCGGGTCATGTGCCTATGCATATGATCAAGGAAAACATGGATTTGCA
Source organism: Acinetobacter sp. 1294596 (assembly GCF_000582925.1). Classification (NCBI taxonomy): domain Bacteria; kingdom Pseudomonadati; phylum Pseudomonadota; class Gammaproteobacteria; order Moraxellales; family Moraxellaceae; genus Acinetobacter; species Acinetobacter sp. 1294596. The sequence goes on from NZ_JFCC01000015.1 coordinate 23,115, forward strand.
GCTTGAAGTATGTAAGGAGGCGCCATTTTATACATTAGGGCCGCTGACTACCGATATTGCTCCGGGATATGACCATATTACCTCGGCTATTGGGGCTGCCATGATTGGCTGGTACGGTACTGCCATGTTGTGTTATGTCACGCCAAAAGAACACTTGGGGCTTCCAAATAAAAAAGATGTAAAAGACGGGATTATCACTTACAAGATTGCAGCGCATGCAGCAGATCTGGCTAAGGGTCATCCCGGAGCCCAAGTGCGTGATAATGCTCTATCCAAAGCCCGCTTTGAATTTCGCTGGGATGACCAGTTTAATCTGAGTCTGGACCCTGATACAGCCCGCAGTATGCATGACGAAACCCTACCCAAAGAGGCACATAAATCAGCTCATTTCTGCTCAATGTGTGGTCCAAAATTCTGCTCAATGAAAATTACCCAGAATGTCCGGGATTATGCTCAGAATCAGGCAAAGAACCAGGAACTCGAAATAGCACAGCAGGTAGAAGAAGGCTTTGAAACGATGAAGGCGGCTTACCATGAGGCAGGCCAGAAGCTTTATCATAAAGTCTAAATTTCTAAAAAAACATTTGAGTAAGTCTTAATCTCAGTTAGGATGAAGTAAACATTTCTTCATCCTGATTGAACGTATGACCATCATTGAACAGGCCAGCTATTCTGCAACCGATGTTAAGATTGAAGCACGTGAAAGTGTGTACCAAGGTTTTATACAGGTCGAGAAAGTCGCCTTGCGTCATCGCCTGTTTGGCGAGAATACCTACACTCCTGTATTACAGCGCGAGCTGATTCATCGTCCAGAGGCGGCAGGTGTCCTGATTTATAATGATGAACAGCAGAAATTTGCTTTGATTGAGCAGTTCCGTATTGGTGCTGTCGATGACCATGAATCACCATGGCAGCTTGAAGTAATTGCGGGTGTTCTTGATGCAGGTGAATCTGCTGAACAGTGTCTGTACCGTGAGAGTCTTGAAGAATCAGGTTGCGAAATTCACACCCTGCAACATCTTTTTAGCTTTTACCCTTCTGCAGGGGCCTGCTCCGAGTTATTTCACCTATATACAGCCCAAGCAAAGCTCGATCTAAACGGAGGAATCTTTGGTATGCCCGATGAAGGCGAAAATATTCGTCTTCATATTTTGGACTATCAGGACATTGACCCGCTATTTCAGCAGAATCGGTTATGTAATGCCCCAGTCATCATGGCCTTGCAATGGCTTAGGCAGCATGTAGTCACAATAATAAAGAACTGAAGGATAACGATGATAGTCTCTCATTCAATGGAGCATCGAGATACTTGGGTGATCATACAAATCACCGATACGCATCTGATGGGGCAAGCTGAAAAAGAATTTGTACAGATGAACCCCGAACAAAGCTTTCATGCAGTCATACAGCAGATTCTTCTCCAGCATCCCCACATTGATGCGATTATTCATACAGGAGACTTGGCCCAGGAACCCGAACACATCACATACCAGCGTTATCTCAGCTATATGCAGGGTTTAGGAATACCCTTTTTTCAGGTTCCAGGCAATCATGATGATCTTGATTATTTTCCGTTTCAGCAGAGTTATCATGAACCGGGTATTGTCGAGCTTGGAAACTGGTGCTTGTTTTTATTAAATAGTGCAGTGGATGGCCGAGTAGATGGCCACATTAGCCAGACACAGCTTAAGGCACTTGAACAGCAACTTCAGCAACATGCGCATCAGCATGTCTTAATTGCCTGCCATCATCACCCTTTCGAGATGCGATCCCGATGGATCGACCAGCATAAACTCAAGAATACCCCGGAATTGACAGAAATATTGGCTCAGCATAGTAATATACAGGCTGTAATTTGTGGTCATGTACATCAGGACTCCATCCATATCTGGAATAATATCCAGTTTTTATCGACCCCATCTACCTCTGTTCAGTTTAAGCCACTCAGTGACCAGTTTGCGCTAGATGAGCAGGCTCCAGGCTACCGGATACTCAAGCTGCACAGCAGTGGCCAGTTAGATACGCAAGTACATCGCTTAAAAGATTTTCATCACAGAATTGAGACAGAAATTTCAGGCTATTAACTTTTCATTTCTTAAATTTTGGGCTAATTTAAGACCCTTAAATTTAGTATTAAGCCGATAGTCTGAGAGAGTGTGACTATCATCTTAATTAAAATATCTATATGATGACCGCCCCTGATGGGAAAATTCACCCTAGGGGGATGGATATAATACTTGCATATCACCATATTTTTTGCGTATAGATATACGTATATGATGAGGAATGCCCTATATGGCGAATGACAACCAGAATCAAGTCTTAGACGAACATACAGAAGCTGCAGATAGTGAAAAAACTGCTGCAAAACGTACCCGTAAGCCGAAAGCTAAAACTTCAGAGGCAGGTACAACAGCAAGCTTGTTTGGTATAGCGCCTTATCAGCCTAAAAAAAATGAAGAATACATGTCTGAAGGGCAGCTTGAGCATTTCCGCCAGATTCTAGAAGCGTGGAAAGCTGAATTGATGTCGGAAGTAGACCGTACTCTAAACACCATGCAAGATGAGAATACTGCCCTGCCTGATGTAAATGACCGCGCTACCCAAGAAGAAGAATTTGCAATCGAGTTACGGACCCGTGACCGCGAACGTAAACTGATCCGCAAGATTGAACAGTCTTTACAGACCATTAAAGATGAAGACTATGGTTTCTGTGAAACCTGCGGGATTGAGATCGGTTTACGCCGCTTAGAAGCGCGTCCGACTGCTACGTTATGTATTGATTGCAAAACACTGGCGGAAATCAAAGAGAAGCAGAATAACGGTTAATTCTGTGAGCAGTGATTCCTTTCTGATCTCTTCTTTACAAAGGAAAATGTCAGTTCAAGAGCATTACGTGGGTCGGTTTGCGCCATCGCCAACCGGCCCTTTACATTTCGGCTCACTTATTACAGCGGTGGCCAGTTACTGTGATGCCAAAGCCCGACAGGGTAAATGGCTGGTCCGGATTGAAGATACAGACATCCCGAGAATCTCTCCTGGTAGTGAACAGCATATCCTTTGTGCCGTTGAGGCCTTTGGTTTCGAAGTAGATTCACATATTATTTTCCAGAAAGACCGCCTTGATATTTATGAGTCGGTTTTGACACAATTGCGAAAGCAGGGCCTAGTTTATGCCTGCCAGTGTACCCGTAAAATATTAGGCTCCAATCATATCTATACAGGTACCTGCCGCCATCTCAATCTGCCATTTGAGCATCAGGCCATCCGTATTAAGGTAAGTGACGAAGAACTGTGCTTTACAGATCGACTGCAAGGCAAGCATTGTTCTAACTTGGCTTATGATTTGGGTGATTTTGTGCTCAAACGTCGTGATGGGATTATTAACTATCAACTGGCTGTAGTAGTGGATGACTACTTACAGGGCGTTACTCACGTGGTACGCGGTGCCGATTTGCTCGACAATACGGTCCGGCAAATGTGGCTGGGTTCAGTGCTGGGTTATCCTGTACTGCATTATATGCACCTTCCGCTTGCAATGAATAGTCAAGGACAAAAGCTCTCCAAACAGAATCTGGCATTAGCACTTGATTTAAACCAGCCCTCTGCCTTACTACAAAAAGCTTTAAATGTTCTAAATCAGCCTGCTGTTGATTTGGATACGCCTTCTTTAATGCTCAAACAGGCAATTAGCCAGTGGAGTGTTGAGGCCATACCTCACAGCTTGATGCTAAATGGTCACTATCTGTAACATGAAAAGATTGCTTGAGTCTGAAAAGTAAGCTGCAATGGAGCAGAACAGATCAGTGGAGCAGCAAGATGTTTTTTATTTTCGGTATCGGTCCCAAAACAAAAACAGTTGAAAATGGACAGTTTGTGTGTCCAGTTTGCCGTACACGCAGCGCTTATGAACTGAAGCAGCAACGTCAGTATTTTTCCTTATTTTTTATACCTCTCCTGCCCCTGTCAAAGGCTAAAAGAGAACTTGTAAAATGCCTGCATTGTGGCCATGAAATGCCGGGCATGGTACTGGAGCATGCCCGGATTTAGAAAATTTAAAAGCTGGATTCTTCACGGTTTGGATTGAGGACCTGAGTAGAGGCATCAATTTTTAAAATCAGGCTGATCATTACAGCACACATCATGAGTGAGGTTCCTCCATAACTAATGAAAGGCAGCGTTAGTCCTTTGGTTGGCATAAGGCCCATGTTCATGCCGGCATTAACCAGAATCTGCAGCAGAAAAATAATACTGATACCATAAGCCAGATAGCCTGCACGCAGGTATTGATGTTGCAGTGCACGATGGCCAATTTTGATACAGCAGGCAAGCATGGTAAAAGAGAGGCCAATGACTACAAAAATACCAAAAAAGCCCAGTTCTTCACCCAAGACGGCCAGCATGAAGTCAGTATGCGCTTCTGGTAGATAAGACAGTTTTTGTACACTATGCCCAAGTCCGGTTCCAAACCACTCCCCCCGGCCAAATGCCATTAATGCATTAGACAACTGATAACCGGCACCGAGCGGATCTGCCCAAGGGTCGGCGAAAGAAATCAGTCGCTGGAATCGATAAGGCTCAAACAGGATCAGGAATACGATTGCTGCAACTACGGCGCCTAAAAAGATCAGGAAGGTTCGTGGCGGTGCACCGGCCAAGAAGAAAATACCCAGCATCATCATGACAATAACCACCGTAGCGCCGAGGTCTGGCTCTGCCACAATCAGGCCTACAGTAATAGCCATGATTGCACCTAAACGCACCAGACCTTTCCAGTGATTTCGCACTTCTTCAGCACGGCGCACCACATAGTCTGCGGTAAAAATTGCCATCATTACCTTTGCAATTTCGGTGGGTTGCAAAGTAAAACCGCCCAGCCTGATCCAGCGGGTAGAACCATTTACCTCAGTCCCGATGACCAGCACGGCGGCTAGTAATACAATAGTAATGAGCCATAATGGGAATGTATTTTTAAACCAGACATTCAGGGCAATTTTATAAGTCAGAAATGCTGCAATCGCTGCAACTACAATTGAAAGAGCGTGACGTATAATATAATGAAACGGATTTTCATGCAGATACTCGGCATAGGGCATCGAGGCGGATGCAACCATCACCGACCCGAGACATAGCAATGCCACAACACAGAAAATCAGAACATTACGCGCTGTAATTTCAGCCGGTATTCGTGGTGCACAACGCTCATACCACTGCTGGACCTTGTTAATGGTTGTCTGAGCAAACCCAGCCATAGACCTTTCCTTATCTTTCTTCTTTTAGACCAATGCTTTTACACAAGCAACAAACTGATGACCTCGATCATCATAACCTTTAAACATATCAAAGCTGGCACATGCAGGAGACAGCAGAACCACATCCTCTGCATCTGCCTTGGCATGGCATAGCTGTACCGCCTCTTGTAAAGTTGCAGCTTTCAGAATTTCAGTACTGCCTTCAATTGACTGTTCAATCTTCAGTGCATCTTCACCAATCAGTACCACTGTTTTGACATATTGCTGAACTGCTGCGCGAAGAGCCTTAAAATCCTGCCCTTTGCCCTGTCCGCCTAAAATGACCACAACCTTACCTTTACGAGGTGCTATGGCTGCGCCTAAGCCCTCAATTGCCGCTAGAGTTGCACCGATATTGGTTCCCTTAGAATCATTGTAATAGCGTACGTTATTCACCGTATCGACATATTCACAGCGATGAGCCAAGCCTTTAAAGCTTTTTAATGTTTCTAGCATAGAATTTAAAGGTAAACCGATAGCTTCACCTAAAGCCAGACAGGCTAGTGCATTTGCAATATTATGCGTACCCTGGATATACATTTCTGTGCTTTTCAGCAGGCGCTCGCGGCCACGAGCTAGCCAGAGTGTACCGTCTGTATCACGCAGTACACCATACTGGTTCATATCTGGTGCATTCAGCCCAAAACTTTGTACTGGCACAGCATCAGGAACTAAAGGGCGGCTCAAGGCATCATCACGGTTAAAGACGACTTTTTTAACGCCCTGAAAAATCCGGTGTTTGGCTGCATGATAACCCAGCATATCACCATGCCGGTCCAGATGATCTTCACTCATGTTAAGCACGACTGCCACCTCGGCATTTAACAGTGAAGTGGTTTCTAACTGAAAACTTGATAGTTCCAGAATAATCAGTTCTGGCTGATCTTTAAGTAAATCAAGCGCCGGACGACCCAAATTCCCGCCTATTGCGACTTTTTTCCCAGCCTCTTTTGCCATTAAACCAATCAGTGTGGTCACGGTACTTTTAGCATTCGATCCGGTAATCGCTACAATTGGCACCTCGGTGGCGCGGCGCAACAACTGGATGTCACCTACTACTGGAATTCCTTTTGCTATAGCTTGCTGAATTTCAGGAAGCTGTGGCGCGAGACCGGGGCTTAAAATGATTTCTTCAGCCTGTAGCAGTAACTCGGTATCTAGTTGTCCGAAACTGGTCTGGATACCTGCAGGAATCTGGTCATGCCCTGGTGGATGGGTCCGTGAGTCTGTCACAGCCACCTGATAACCACGCTCATGAAGAAAATTCACGGCAGATACGCCCGAGATGCCCAAACCGGCCACGACTTTTAATCCGCCACGCTGTATTAACATTTTTGCCCCGCATCTATGTGTATTTAGAAACTGACGAAATGGTAGCACTTTGAGATTTTGAAAGCTTTTTCTGTTTTGCTTTTAACCTCATTTTTTTTGTGTCAGCGCGTAAAAAAGCCGTCATCTTGGACGGCTTTTTATAGTTGCAGTTATTGTTATTCAAGGATTAGTGCCATTTTATAGGCTTTACCTCATCATTTTTTATCTGTTTCATATCTGGTTTGGCCTCACAACCACAGCTCCCACCACAGCCACTACTGGTCGACTTTGGTTTTAACCATTTTGCCAGTGTATACCACTGTTTCTGCTCACAGAAATGAGAAAGGCTGAGGAAGACCGAATTGGCAGTTTTTGGGAAGACCTTTTTGAAGACAACCACTGCGCTCCAGATCACTACCAGCGCGACTATAATCATTTCAATCATCTCAACCTCCTCTCTTCACTTAAGCAAAATAATGTGAAGCAATTTGATAGGTCAGGAATGACATAAAATATGCCAGACCAAACAGATATGTGGTCATAAAGGCCACTGTTTTCCATGAACCGGTTTCACGGCGTACTGTTGCCAGTGTTGCCAGACAGTGCGGTGCATAAATAAACCATACCAGAAGAGACAGACCGGTGGCCAGTGACCAGCCACTACCATCTGCACTGATGAGCTGTGAAAGTCCCTGTGATACCGCATCTTCATCGGTTGCAGACAGGGCATAAACAGTTCCAAGAGCTGCAACCACTACTTCACGCGCAGCCATGGCCGGAATCAGGGCAATACAAATCTGCCAGTTAAAGCCAAGTGGGGCAAAGATTGGCTGCATCAAGTGGCCAAGCATCCCGGCAAAACTATAGTCAATATCTGGCATAGTCGCGCCTGCTGGTGGCTGCGGAAATGTACAGAGAAACCAGAGCAGAACCGACAGTGCAAAGATAATGCCACCCACGCGTTTCAAGAAAATCTTGCCACGGTCCAGCAGGCCAATCCAGATATTTTTAATATCCGGAAAGCGATAACTTGGTAACTCCATTAGCAAGGTATGCTGAGATTTATCTTTATAGAAGAACTTCATGATGGTCGCCACCAAGAGCGCACTAACAATACCAGCCATATATAAAGCAAACAGGACCAAGCCCTGCAAATTCATAAAGCCCCAGACTATCTGCTCCGGAATAAAGGCAGCAATTAACAATGCATAAACTGGCAGTCGCGCCGAGCAGGTCATTAGTGGCGCCACCAGAATAGTGGTTAAACGGTCACGTGGATCACTAATACTGCGGGTTGCCATAATACCGGGAACTGCACAGGCGAAGCTGGACAGTAAAGGAATAAATGCCCGGCCACTCAGTCCTGCCTTGAACATCAGTTTATCTAGCAAAAATGCTGCTCTAGGTAAATATCCAGACTCTTCCAGTACTAAAATAAAGAAAAACAGAATCAGAATCTGTGGCAAGAACACCACAACCCCGCCTGCGCCGGCAATAATACCGTCAACCACTAAACTGTTGAGAAGTGGCTGAGAAATATAAGGACTGATAGTTTCACCCAGCCAGCCAAAGAAAGTTTCGATCCCGTCCATAAAGGGCGCAGCCCAGGCAAAAACCGCCTGAAAAATCACAAACATCATCAAGGCAAGACTCAGCAGCCCCAAGACTGGATGCAAGAAGATCTTGTCAAAAAAGTCGGTACGTTTATCTTCCTCATCAATATAGTTCACCACATCTTTTAAAATATGGGTGATCTTTTGATGAGTACTGCCTGATAAGCCGCTGAGTTCGGTATGTGGCACATCAAACTTGCGCTGATCCAGTGAATTGATCAGGCTTTCAACCCCGGCATTACGTACAGCCACAGTTTCAACCACATTTACACCCAGGCGTTCAGAGAGCTTTTGTGTGTTGATCTGCATGCCGCGACGACGTGCTTCATCCATCATGTTCAGAACCAGCAGAATCGGACGGCCAAGCTCGATCATTTCCATGACCAGCCCTAAATGCAGTTTCAGATTGGTTGCATCCACCACACACAGAAATACATCCTGCTGGCCTTCTTCGATAATTTTGCCTTGCACTACATCGCGGGTAATGGCCTCATCCGGACTGGTAGCATTTAAACTGTAGGTTCCAGGTAAATCCAGTACACGCACCTGCTGACCCGAAGGCAGCTCGAAAAACCCGGTTTTCCGTTCAACCGTTACCCCGGCATAATTAGCTACTTTCTGGCGGGTACCGGTCAAATGATTAAATAAAGAAGTTTTTCCGCAGTTAGGATTTCCCACAAGGGCAACACGTAAGGGCTCACTCATGCAGGTGTTCCTTCTTTACTGATTTCAATTTTCTCTGCTTCGGCTCTACGCAGGGCAAAACGGGTAAAACCAATCTGGATCAGGATTGGATCACCACCGAATAGCCCTTTAGTAATGACCTGAACCTGAGTTCCCGGAACAAAGCCCAAGGTTTCCAATCGGCTTGCTACAAGGTCAGACTGCTCTGAAGTGCCATCCAAAGTCCGGTTGACCTTGGTAATGATGGCAGTTTGCTTAACTTTTAGCTCTGATAAACGCACCGCATCTAATCCTAATATTTTTTGCCCGGCCAGTATAACAAACAAATGAGAATAATTAACAAATAGGGATCGATTTCAATTCTATTTTTCTGCACAAATCGACAATCACCCTGTTTTAAACTACAGTTTGACCAGTAATGAAGAGATGGATTGGAACAGATTAAATGCTCAATAAAAAACCACGTATCCCCTCTCCGGTGCAGATTCCGGAACATTTAAGTTTTTTACAGGGTTTTCGTGATTTTTTAATTGCACAGACTGTTAGTCCGCATACCCGGAATGCTTATTTATCCGATCTGATCCAGTGTAGTGAATATTGTCCCTCTACTCCGCTACCGCTCTGGAACAGTGAAGATATTGCTGATGTTCTGTTTGAACTCACTAAACAGGGCAAAAGTCCCCGTTCAATTGCACGGACACTGTCAGCCTTACGTTCATTTTTCAAATTTATGCGTGAACAGCAATTACGAAGCGATAATCCGGTTGCCACACACAAAACGCCTAAGCTTGGCCATGCGCTTCCTAAAGATCTGTCTGAACTCGATGTTGAACACCTGCTGCATGCTCCTGACATCAATACTCCACTAGGACTGCGGGACCGGGCTATGCTGGAAGTTCTATATGCCTGCGGACTGCGGGTCACTGAACTGTTAAATTTAAGGCTGGAGCTGATTAATCTGAAACAGGGCTATTTACGTATTACCGGTAAAGGCAACAAAGAACGTTTAGTCCCTTTGGGACAGGTTGCCATTGAATGGGTCGAGAAATATCTCAATGAAGCACGGCCACAACTCTATAAAAGTGCCACAGACTATCTGTTTTTAACTCAGCATGGCGGGATTATGAGCCGGCAAAATTTCTGGTATGCCATCAAGCGTTATGCTCTTCAGGCCGGTATACAGGCAGAGCTCTCCCCACATACATTAAGACATGCTTTTGCCACACATTTACTTAATCATGGTGCTGATCTTCGTGTAGTGCAGATGTTGCTGGGCCATAGTGATTTATCCACTACCCAGATTTATACTCATGTAGCTCAGATCCGTATGCAGCAATTGCATGCAGCTCATCATCCTAGGGCTTGAGAATAAGCTGGTAAAACAGCACATGAAGATTGAACTCACGCCCCATATTTTTGTTATGCTAAACATCTTCAAATAACACAATGTTTAAAATAAGGGTTGTCTATGTTATTTACCCGTTCGAAAATTTTTATGGCGTGTGCCATGAGTATTACTCTCCTGCTAGGCGCCTGTTCTAATAACAAGAATAACCAAGGCAATACCAATACCTTAACTGCAACTGCTCCTGCAACAGGTGAAGCATCCAACCTATCCGAGCGTAATGCCCAGCAACGTCTGATCAAGACACTGCAACAGCATTTCAAGAAGGCCAACATTAATGCCAAAGTGGTTGATGTCAAGGCAACAGAAGTGCCAAACCTGTACTGGGTTTCACTCGAGGGAATGCCGTCAGTTTATGCCACCAGTGATGGTAAATATCTGATTCAAGGTGATGTGATCCGTCTAGGGGACAAGGAGTTGCATAGTGTGAGTGAAAACCTGCAATCAGTTGAGAATAAACGCTATCTACAGGAACTGAAAACTGAAGATCTGATCGTTTACCCAGCTAAAAATAAAACCCAGCACATAATTTACGTATTTACCGATGTTAGCTGTCCATACTGCCAGAAACTGCATGCGCATATGGATGAAATCACCGCCAAGGGCATCGAAGTACGTTATATTGCCTGGCCACGTGGAGATCAGCTTTTCCCTGCGATGGAAAGTATCTGGTGCAGTAAAGACCGCGCTGCTGCATTTGAGCAGGCTATTCAGGGAGTACAGCTTCCTGCTGCAACCTGTAAAACTCCAGTTCGTGCACAGTATGAATTGGGCCACCGTATGGGAGTTAATGGAACACCAGCGATTTATAATAGTGAGGGTGAATACCTAGGAGGCTACCTTGCACCAGACGAACTATTAAAACGCTTAAATAATTAATTTTTATATAAAACCTAAATATTTTTTATAGGTGAAGATAATCAATCTTCACCCTAGAGTCTGGCGGTTTTTTTAGCTATGATCTAGGCCTATTCAAGTTTTTAATGATGTATGGAGTGTGACGTGAAACCAGTTCGTCTGGCGATACTCGGTCTTGGGACCGTGGGTGGTGGAGCCCTTAAACTATTAGAACAAAACGCTGCTGAGATTAAACGTCGCACCGGTCGAGAAATTCAAATCACCCACGTCGGTACCCGCCGTCCACGTCCTGACCTGGATTTACCGGCTACAGTCAAGCAAAGCGCTGATCTGCTTGAAATTGTACGTCAGCCTGATGTTGATGTAGTGGTAGAGCTTATGGGCGGCATTCATCCGGCCTATGAAGTCATCATGGAAGCCATTAAGCATGGCAAACAGGTGGTTACTGCCAATAAGGCGCTGCTGGCCGAACATGGTAATGAACTGTTCAAGGCAGCCGATGATCATGCAGTACAGATCGCTTATGAAGCTGCGGTTGCGGGCGGCATTCCGATTATTAAGGTAATTCGTGAAGGTTTAGCTGCTAACCGTATTGACTGGCTGGCTGGCATCATCAACGGTACAGGTAACTTTATCCTGACCGAAATGCGTGAAAAAGGCCGTGCTTTTGCTGATGTACTGAAAGAAGCACAGGATCTGGGCTATGCAGAAGCTGACCCGACCTTTGATGTCGAAGGGATCGATGCTGCACACAAGCTGACGTTACTGGCCTCAATTGCATTCGGTATCCCACTGCAGTTTGATAAGGTGTATACCGAAGGTATCAGCAAGATTACTGCTCAAGATGTCAAATATGCTGAAGAACTAGGTTTCCGTATCAAACATCTGGGTATTGCCCGTCGTACCAGTGCTGGTATCGAGTTACGGGTACATCCAACCCTGATTCCTCAGGAACAGCTTATTGCAAATGTAAATGGTGTGAAAAACGCTGTACTGGTTCAGGCCAATGCTGTTGGCCCTACCCTGTACTATGGTGCCGGTGCCGGCGCCGGACCAACAGCCTCTGCAGTAGTGGCTGATGTAGTTGATATCGTGCGGGACATTTCCTATACCGAAGATGGTGCAGGTACTATTCCGCAGCTGGCTTTTGAGGCATTGACTGACCTGCCAATCCTGAGCCGCGAAGAAATGACTACAGGCTATTATATCCGTGTTGATGCTGAAGACCAGACTGGTGTTCTGGCCGATATTACCACCATATTAAGTCGTGACGGTATTAGTATCGATGCCATCATGCAGCAACCGCGCCTTAAAGATATTATTCCAATCGTCATCATGACTGATCCGATTGTAGAATCAAAAATGGATGAAGCTCTTGCAAAAATTCAGGCTTTATCTGCCGTTCGTGGCGAAATCGTGCGAATTCGTTTAGAATCGCTTGATAGTTAATCAGGTGGAGAGGGTTTAACCCTCTCACCAGCTCTACCTCATATTTGGAACATCATCATGTCTAATGCCAACCGTTATACCGGTCTTGTAGACCGTTATCGTGACCGTTTGCCCGTTTCAGCAACGACTCGTGCTATTTCTCTGGGCGAAGGTAATACGCCGCTGATCAAGCTTGAGAATATTCCACGTATTATTGGCAAAGATGTTGAAATTTATGTGAAGTATGAAGGTCTTAACCCGACTGGTTCATTTAAAGACCGTGGCATGACCATGGCAGTAACCAAAGCGATTGAGGAAGGCTCTAAAGCGATTATCTGTGCATCTACAGGCAATACTTCGGCAGCTGCGGCTGCTTATGCAGCACGTGCCGGTATCAAAGCTTTTGTTTTGATTCCTGAAGGCAAAATTGCGATGGGTAAAATGGCTCAGGCCATGATGTATGGTGCAATCACTATGCAAATCCGTGGTAATTTTGATGATGGTATGCGTCTGGTGAAAGAAGTTGCCGATCAGGCACCAGTAACTATTGTTAACTCAATTAATCCATTCCGCTTACAGGGCCAGAAAACCATTGCTTATGAAATTGTAGAAGCTCTTGGCCGTGCACCGGATTATCACTGCCTGCCTGTAGGCAATGCCGGAAATATTACTGCACACTGGATGGGCTATACTGAAGCTGTTGCCAATCAGCCTGCTGACCAGTTCGAGCAAGTGATTTATGATGCAGTAACAGATACGTTTACTGGACCTAAGCCTGAAGGCCTACCTGTTATGGTGGGTTATCAGGCTTCAGGTGCTGCTCCTTTCCTGCGTGGTGCTCCCGTAGCTGCGCCAGAGACTGTGGCTACAGCCATCCGCATTGGTAATCCACAAAGCTGGAACCATGCTAAAGCAGTTGTACGTGATTCTGAAGGCTGGTTTGATGAACTGCAAGATAGCGAAATTCTAGACGCACAGCGTATGTTATCGATGTATGAAGGTGTATTTGTAGAACCTGCTTCAGCCGCTTCAATTGGCGGTGCGATCCGTGATATTAAGGCGGGTAAAATTGCTGAAGGTTCAGTTATTGTCTGCACAGTAACAGGAAACGGTTTGAAAGATCCAGATACAGCAATCAAGCAATGTGCTGATGCGGTCATGCTGACGATTGACGCCACAATGAATGATGTTAAGACCTCTATTCTCTCCAATATGGAAAAATAATCTGGTCTGAAAATAAAAAGCCCTGTTTTTACAGGGCTTTTTATATGCTTAAGAGCTAAATTCTATCATCAGCTCTTGAGGTTTGGGTTAAATATTCTTAGGAAGCTGATTAAGCCAGCTAAATAAACGGGTTGCATCATTATTACGAGACTGGGTATCTGACGCACCTAATAGCACCACAATAGCCGGACGCTGATTTACAGTTGCATGCATAACTACACAACGGCCTGCTTCATTAATAAATCCGGTTTTAGACAGGTTAATATTCCAGCCCCCGTTACGTACCAGTGCATTGGTATTATTCGATTTAAGCACACGGTAGCCTAGATTAAAATCATAGGTGGGTGTTGTTGAAAACTGGCGGATCAGGCCGTACTGAGAAGCAGCACTTACTAGAATACCCAAGTCACGGGCAGATGCGACATTACGTGCATCCAGACCTGTAGATTCATAAAACTTGGCACTATGCATGCCAAGCTCGCGTGCCTTGGCATTCATTGCTGCTACAAATGCCGGTTTTCCGCCTGGATAAGTCCGTGCCAGAGCCGCCGCTGCCGGGTTTTCAGACTTCATTAAAGCAAAAAGCAGAACTTCTGCACGGTTCATTTTGTCACCGGCACGCAGAGTAGAACTGGCTTTTTTAGGACCAATAAAATCAATAGGTTGCAAAGTAATTTCTTCTGACATATTTAGACGTGCATCAGAAGTCACTACGGCGGTCATCAATTTAGTGATTGATGCAATCGGTAATGCTGTGTTGGTGTTTTTACTGAACAACACCTCACCTGTTTGTGCATCCATGACCAGTGCTGCACGGGCATTCACTGAAGGTTGGTTCACATATGAGGTTGAGTTAATAATCTGAACCGTTTTAGGTTTCAGAGTAGCTGCTGGACTATTTTGCTGACGAATAGTGGTAGTAACGCTGGTAGAACCTTGTGGGGATGGTTCATCAGCATTCATAAACTGGCTGACATCTTCTGATGACCAGTTAAGTGATGCAGAGTTACTGCCCCCCGGAGAGGAGTTCACAATGAGTTCTGCAAAGCTCGTTGAACTCAGGCCAAGCAGGACAGACATGCTTAGCACATGCATTAAAGACTTTTTAGAATTTTTCACGGCGGTATACTCGTCTTGGAGAGGCAAAACGCGATTTGCTAATTACCTCAAATATGCCTTACATTTGTACAAAACCCGTAGCTTTTTATCGCTTAGGTAATTGTGCATATCTATTCGTTCAATTTTAGAGATAGGATTGCTAATTTTGTCGTTTCATTGCAAGCTAATTTTGCTTTATGTAACAAAAATCATGATTTTTTAGTTTAAGGAGAGCCAAGTTGATCACTATTTTAGTCGTCGATGACCATGAATTGGTACGTACTGGCATTTGTCGTATGTTAGAAGATCATGCAGATGTACAGGTGATCGGGCAAGCAGAGTCTGGAGAAGAAGCCATTGCCTTGGTCCGGCAGCTTCATCCTAATGTAGTTTTACTTGATGTGAACATGCCAGGTATTGGCGGAGTAGAAACGACCCGTCGTCTTTTACAGACTGCCCCTGAAACCAAGGTTCTGGCGGTCAGTGGTTTAGCTGAGGAACCTTACCCGTCTTTGTTACTTAAAGCTGGCGCCAAAGGTTATATCACTAAAGGCGCACCTATTACAGAAATGGTACGTGCTATTAATAAGGTCATGCAAGGAGGCAAGTATTTTAGTGCTGATATTGCCGAACAGTTGGCCAGTTCTTATCTTTCTGATACACAGCAGTCTCCTTTTGATGCCTTGTCTGAACGGGAAATGCAGGTTGCCATGATGGTAGTGAACTGTATCAGTGCTCAGGAAATTGCAGACAAGCTCTTTGTCAGTGTTAAAACAGTCAATACTTACCGTTACCGTATATTTGAAAAACTTGATATTGATAGTGACGTGAAACTCACCCATCTGGCGATCCGTTATGGCTTGATTAAACCTTAAGTATAGGCGTAAAGATGGCCCCCCTACGTCCCGCCTCACTGCTTCAGACCATCTACCGTCTGGGAGAGTGGTACAGTGCTTATCGTCTTGTTTTAGCACTTAGTCTTAATATTATTTTTGCACTAACCCTTGAGACTGTTGCTCAAGACTACCAGCATCCTGACCTGTACTTTTATAGTATTGTCGGTTATGCCCTGATCAGCTGTATCCAGCTGATTTTTTATAAAATTCTACCTTTTGAAATTTCGAAGCAGCTTATTTTACTGTTTATAGTAGATGTATGCTGTTTTAGCCTGCTAAATTTTGCACTGGGTGGACCCAATCTGCACTTAAGTCTACTTTTTGTAGTGACGGTCTTTGCCGCAACAATTTTACTCAGGCCCCAGCTTGCTTTAATTATCACACTGGTTGCTGTAATTAGTGTGATTTACCAGCAGGTAGTAGGAAGTTTTTTTAACAGTTCCCATCTCAACAGTATCAGTAATAGTGCTTTATTAGCTTTTTTATTTTTTGTGATGTATGGCATTGGACAGATTGCTGTACAGCGGTTTCGCCTTTTGGAAAACCTGAATTTTTATCAATCCATTGAGCTTAACCAGCTACAGAATATTAACCGGGCTATTTTGGAGCAAATTGAGGTAGGCTATTTAGTTTTAGATGAGCAGCAGCAGGTGATTTTAAATAATCCGGCAGCCTGTTCATTACTAGGTATTCCACCGATTTTTACTGATGAAAAGTATTTTCTACGTAAACTCCAGCCAGACCTGTATACGCTTATCCGGTTTAGTGACTTAAAAGATGGTGAAAGGTTCCTGTTTGAATCACAGCTTTCACCTTTCAGTGTCGATATACAGGTTCAGAAACTTCTTGTGCCTCATCAAGCTTTAACCCTGTTGATATTGCAGGATGCCCAGAAAATCAAGCAGCAGGTACAACAATTAAAGCTGATGGCACTGGGACAGCTTTCGGCCAGTATTGCCCATGAAATTCGTAATCCTTTGGCAGCTATTGTTCAGGCTAATGAATTATTAGCTGACAGCCAGCCAGAACAGTTGCAGATGCTCACAGGCATGATTGACCGGCAGTCACAACGTATTGACAAGATTATCCATGATACCTTGAATATGGCACGTAACAGTCCGACTGAGCCTGCTAAAATCAGGTTATCAGGTTTTCTTGCCCAAGTTTTAAATGAAGACCTGATCGATATAAAACAGGCTGTACAGCTACAGATTGAGCAGGATATCTGGATTTATTTTGATGAGCTCCAGCTACGTCAAGTGCTTATTAATCTGATCCGTAATGCATTAAGGCATAATTCAGCAGAGCAGTCTTTTATAATTATACGGGTACATGGCACAGAAGAACGCGGCTGGATTGATGTCATTGATTTTGGTCAAGGCGTAGCAGAGCGCGATATTTCACAATTGTTTAAACCCTTTTTTAGTACCGAAATCAATGGAACTGGTTTAGGATTATATTTATCTCACAGTTTTTGTGAGGCTAATCATGCAAAACTTACTTATGTCAAGCAACAACAAGGCGCATGTTTTCGAATCGAATGCTCCATTATTTATTAGAATTAACCAGGTTTTTCGAACATCATGACAAATCAGCAGGCACTTATATTATTGGTCGATGATGAGGAGGACCTTTGTACTTTAATGCAAATGTCTTTGGCCAAAATCAATATCAGAACCCACATTGCACATGGACTGGAGCAGGCAAAAAAACTTTTTCAGCAACATGCTTATGATGCCTGCCTGACTGATCTGAATTTGCCAGATGGCAATGGGCTGGAATTAGTCCAGTATGTTTCACAACTTTATCCTTGTACACCGATCGCCGTTTTGACCGCCTATGGCAATATGGAAATTGCTATTTCAGCACTCAAGGCTGGCGCTTTTGATTTTGTCAGTAAACCTGTCAATCAGGCCCATCTACAGCAACTGGTTCAAAAAGCACTCAATACGCCTCAATCGGCTCAGCAACTGGTTCAAGATGCTTTGGAAAATCGGATGTTGATTGGCACTTCTTTGCCAATCCAGCAGCTCAAAATTGCCTTGAAAAAAATTGCCCGCTCACAGGCACCTGTTTTTATTACTGGTGAATCCGGTACAGGCAAGGAAGTAGTGGCTAATCTGGTACATCGCTTAAGTAACCGCAGTGATGGTCCATTTATTGCTATTAACTGTGGCGCTATTCCAGGTGATCTCATGGAAAGTGAGCTGTTTGGACACAAAAAAGGAAGTTTTACCGGCGCAAGTCAGGACAAACAGGGACTAATTTATTCTGCCCATGGTGGTAGCTTGTTTCTGGATGAAATTGCTGAACTGCCTCTGGCCATGCAGGTTAAATTACTCCGTGCCGTACAGGAAAAGAAAATCCGTCCGATTGGTAGTGATCAGGAAATTGATGTCGATTTTCGTGTAATTAGTGCCAGTCATCAGGACCTGGAAATACTGGTACAGCAAGGTAAGTTCCGGCAGGATCTCTTCTTTCGGATTCATGTCATGGATATTGTTCTGCCTCCCCTACGTGAACGTGAAGATGACATTCTTCTGCTGGCTAAACATTTTATTCAGGAAGTATGTAAGGAATGGGATATTCCCAATAAAATTCTGACCGAGCGCGGCCAGCAATTTCTGATGCAGCAATATTTTCCGGGGAATGTGCGTGAACTGCGTAATATTATCGAACGTGCAATCACATTAAGTGATAATGAATATATTGATTTACCCCAACTACAAAGTGCACCTCTGCGCAATGTCCAAAATTTTGTAGCGGGCCAAGTTAATCATGAACCGCTAACGGACCAAGTCATTCCATTGAGCCCTCACAGGAAAATTCCTGCTGAAGGCCTGGAGCAATATCTGGAAAATATTGAAAAAGAAGTTCTGCTCACTGCACTGAACCAGACACACTGGAACCGGACTTTGGCTGCTAAAAAACTTGGAATGAGTTTTCGCTCTTTACGTTATCGACTCAAAAAATTTGGGCTGGATACCGATGATGAGTAGTCAGGGATATTTTTTTAATAGTAATTCTGCCACATTGTCCAGATAAGTTTCTTCTTTAATACTTGGGCTCATCGGAAATAGCTGATCCGGTTGAATACCACGGCCTTCAATCATGTTGCCGTCTGGAGTGTAATAATGTGACACCGTCATCTGTAGTGCTGCACCATTAGGTAAGGGAAATAACTTCTGGACTACACCTTTACCATAGCTCTTTTCACCAATAACCCAAGCTCGTTTCTGAGCTTTTAGAGCTCCTGTAAACACCTCAGCCGCAGAAGCAGAACGGTTATTGATGAGAATACCCATTTTCAGGTTCTGGAACTCATTGCCCGGTAAAGCCTGAAACTGCTGGCTGCCTTCTGAACGACTTTTGGTGGAAACAATAACGCCCTGATTCAGGAATAGATCTGCAGTCTCAACCGCAGCCGAGAGTAATCCACCCGGGTTATTGCGCAGATCAATCAGGACTGTTTTCAAACGTGGTGACTGGTTCTCTTCAATAAGTGATTTAATCTGGTTAGCAGTATCCTGCTGGAATACATGTACCTTGAGTACCAAAACCTGCTGGTTATGAATCAATATCGGCTCAATATCGGCTTCAATCTTCTTGTTACGGACCAAACTGATCGGTGTGGCGTTATTGCCCAGCTGCATTTCTAGCGTTGAACCGACAGTACCATATAACAGGTTATTGACCTGGCTATGGTTCAGACTCTTAAGTTCCTGGTTATCAATACGCGAGACGGATACACCGTTGCGTAATCCCAGTTTGGAAGAGTCCGAGCCATCTTTTAAATCACGGATCCGCCACTGGCGATCATGCGCATCATAATTTAAATTAAAATCAACTGAAGCAATATCTCCTTCAGTATATTGAATCAGTTCACGGTAATCCTCTGCTGAAAGATAGCGTGAGTAACGGTCCAGCCCACTGACCAATCCTCTAATTGCCTGTTGGAACAGTTCATCATCAGTCTTATCGGAAACATAGTTATCTTTTACAATTCCATAAATCTCGACAAACTGCTGAATGGACTCAACCGGAATTTCAGCAAAATCTTCTTGCGTCACTGGTGAATTTAACTCAGGCACAAATGCATCATTAGCCGTATTGGCAGCCAGAATAGTACTACTCCAACACCCTAATAGGCCGGCAATTATTGCCCTGTATTTCCAGTGCTGGAGCATATGATTCACCTATCGTTGTTTAAGAGGTACTTAACTGAATCAGATTACGTCCCTGCATTTCTGCCGGTACAGGTAATTTCATAAGATTTAGCAAAGTAGGTGCAACATCGGCAAGTACTCCCCCTTCGATAATCTCTGCAGAGGTCGGTCCGACATAGATGAAAGGAACCAGTTCAGTGGTATGCTGGGTATGGACCTGACCACTTTGGTAATCTTGCATTTGTTCAACATTACCATGATCGGCTGTTACCAGCATGTGTCCATGCTTGGCCATTACTGCTTCATATACCCGGCCAAGACAAGTATCTACTGCTTCAACCGCTTTTACTGCGGCATCAAATATACCGGTATGGCCGACCATATCACCATTTGCATAGTTTACTACCAGCAGATCATATTCACCTGAATGAATAGCCTTGACCAGTTCATCCGTGACTTCATAGGCACTCATTTCAGGCTTAAGGTCATAAGTTGCCACATTTGGAGAAGGTATCAGGATACGCTTTTCCCCCGGATATTCTTCTTCACGGCCGCCACTAAAAAAGAAAGTCACATGAGCATATTTTTCAGTTTCGGCAATACGGAGCTGGGTTTTGCCCAGATTGGACAGGTACTCGCCCAGAGAGTTAACCAGAGCATCCGGCATATAGGCAACCGGTGCATCAATAGTGGCCTGATAACGGGTCAGCATCACAAATTTGGATAATACTGGCACGGCCTTCCGTTCAAATCCCTGAAAATTCTTTTCCACGAAAGCACGGGTCAGTTCGCGTGCGCGGTCTGCACGGAAGTTCATAAAGACTACTGCGTCGTCATCCTGAATTTTTACAGGCTCACCAATACGGGTAGCTTTTACAAATTCATCTGTCTCATCTGCTGCATAGGCCTGCTCCAGTCCTTCAGTTGCAGTCGCTGCTACGCGCAGTGCTTCACTTTCAGTTAACAGACGATAGGCCTGCTCTACACGATCC
Organism: Acinetobacter sp. 1294596; assembly: GCF_000582925.1. Taxonomy (NCBI): domain Bacteria; kingdom Pseudomonadati; phylum Pseudomonadota; class Gammaproteobacteria; order Moraxellales; family Moraxellaceae; genus Acinetobacter; species Acinetobacter sp. 1294596. The sequence continues at coordinate 44,081 of NZ_JFCC01000015.1, forward strand.
CAGCGGTTATCACGGTCCATAGCATAATAGCGGCCAATCAGGCTGGCAATACGCCCCTGACCCGGGTATTGGGCAAATAAGGCATCCAGCTTCTGCAAAGATGGCTCGGCACTTTTTGGTGGCGTGTCGCGGCCATCTAAAAACGCATGCAGATAGACCTGTGCACCACGTTTAAGCGCCAGTTCACACATGGCCATAATATGGTCCTGATGCGAATGCACTCCACCTTCAGATAGCAGCCCCATAATGTGTACTGCACCGTTAGCTGTCTTCGCTTTCTCTACGGCATCAACCAGCACTTCATGTTCAAAGAATGCTCCGGTACGGATTTCCTTGGTAATACGAGTAAAGTCCTGATATAGCACTCGACCAGCACCCAAATTCATATGGCCCACTTCTGAATTACCCATTTGTCCATCTGGAAGCCCCACGTCCTCTCCAGATCCAGAAATCAGACCATGCGGATGCTTTTGCTTCATAGCGGTCAGATTGGGTGTTTTTGCCGCAAGAAAGGCATTGTCCTTAACCGCTTCACGATGACCTATGCCATCCATGATGACCAGTACGTGTGGAATTTTGCCTGTTGTCGCATCCGTCATGTTTTTACACTCTTTTCTGTTTGCAAATTCATCAGGCTATCTTAACCAATTTTGGCTTAAGACTCTATGTAGTCGAGATGAGTTTAGACGATCCCGTCTATCAGTTCCTTCAATTGGTCTAGCGTGCCCGATATAACAAATAACTACCACCGATAAACATCAGCAGAATCGGGAAAAAGACAAACCAGACTGGAGAAGGTGAATAGACCAGACTGGCATAGCCAAGAAAATCCTGCAGATAGTAAAAGCCGAGACCGATAAACAGCGCAATAACCAGCCGGAAGCCCATCGATTGCTGACGTAAAGGACCGAAAATAAATGAGCAGGCAATCAGTACCAAGGTAATCAGGGCAAATGGTGAAGCCAGTTTCTGCCAGAAGGCCAATTGATAAGTTTTGGGTACTTGACTGTATTCTTCCATATAACGTATGAAGCTTATTAGTTGACTTGGAGATAAATCTTCTGGGTCTAGTGTTACCATATGGACATATTTAGGTTTTAACGCCAGTGCAAGAGGCTGCTGTTCAGCAACATGCTGTACTGCATTACCGGCTTCCAGAATGTCTACCTGTACAGAATTCTGTAAACGCCATTGGCTATCTTGTTCAAACTGGCCAGAGTCAGCATTCAGTAAAGCCTGCAAACGGTAATCCTGATCGAAGTCGACTACCTGTACATTACGCAGATTTCCTTGCGAGTTAGCATAATCAATATAAATAAAGCGCTGGCCTTCCCGGCTCCAGTAGCCCTTGACTTCGCCCAGCTGTGCAACTGAACGGTGACTTTTTACACTTTCGGCACGCTCATTAGTTACAGGAATAACCCATTCACTCAAGGCAAAAGATAAAATCACCAGTAATAAGGCTGAACGCATTACCCAGCCAACAATCCGCCAGAGACTGATACCGGCGGCACGCATGATAATTAATTCACTGTTTGAAGCTAGCGTCCCTAAACCTAAAACTGCACCGATCAATGCCGAAATCGGTAGGATTTCATAAATATAACGTGGTGCGCTCCATAACACATACAATAGTGCCTGCCAGGCATTATAGCCTTCTTTCAGATTTCCCAGCTCCCCCAGATAAGTAAACAGGACCTGCAAAATAGACAGCACGACGGTTGCCCCCAGCATGGCGAGCGCTGTGGTTTTGGTAACATGTTTTGCAACAATTCTACGTGCCAGCATTAGGATCTTACTCGCTTGATCTGTTTCTTAAGTTTAGGGGCCAGTTTCTGCTTTCTGGAAAAGAGAGCGCCAGCAACAGCATATACCAGCAAAACTGCCGGATAGGCCCAGATTCCGATTTCATCCTTACTGGCCCGGGTTTTAATGGCAATCAGCGCTACAATCAGACTGGCAAAAATAAGCAAAGCCGGAAATAACTTCATGTAGCGTCCCTGGCGTGGGCTGACCTCAGAAAGCGCCATCGCCAGAATTAATGCGACCATAATGGCAAACGGTACAAATATCCGCCACCCCAGTTCACTTGCCACCACCGGGTCAGCCCGCTGCTCCCAGAGTTTACTGGTGGTAAGTGCAGCAACATCATCACTTTCAAAATTTGCAGTCTTGTCATTTTCCAAACGTAACCGGTAACTTTCAAACTCTGCCTGTGAATAGCGCGGTTGACCCGGATAAATCTCGTAACGGCGACCCTGCACCAGATCAACAACATTGGCGCTGTCATCCATCATTTCTACCCGGGTAGCTTCCTTGGCCAGAATCATGACATCAGGTTTACCCGGCTTTTCTGCCCGTTGATAAAAAAATATCTCTTTTAGGTTTTTATGATCTTCTGAAAGTGAACCGGCATAAATCGTATAAGGACCTGAAGAAATAAATTCTTTAGGCCTGACCAGATCAAAACCGGTACGCACAGCCTGACTAGTGGTCAGCTGCTCAAACTGGCGGATTCCCCATGGCGACATCCACAGCATCAATATGCTCTGTACCAGCATATAAACCAGTGTCAGGGGAATTAGAAGACGTGCTAGCCGGTTACGGCTAATACCACTTCCGTTCAGCACTGCCATTTCATGGTCAACATAAAGACGGCCAAAAACCAGCATTAAACCGATAAAAAACCCCAGTGGAAGAATCAGGGTCAAGAATTCCGGTAAACGGTAGCCAATAATACTCAGCAGAATACTGGCATCAAGCCGTCCTTGCGCTGCAACGCCGAAATACTTGATCAGACGCCCGCCCATCATGATCAGGGTCAATAAGGCAATGACCACCAGTGAAGTCGAAACTACTTGCTTGACGAGATAACGCCGGATAATCAAAGTTAATCTTCCAAAAAGGCCAATCGGAACTAGCGCTAGTTTACCCGAATGTTAAAAATATAAAACCTGTCACGGACTTGCTCATTGAAACGCTATCAAAGGAAATGTTTCAATGGTTTAATAAATCAAGCTATTGAATAGGCATGAAAGACATATGAAACTGACAATTAATACCTCTTCCTCTACTCTGACTTCCAGCCAGCACCTAATCATTCTGACTGATGCTGAAAACCTTGAACAGCCTGCCATAGCCTACCAGTTCAATGAACTAAAGGCTTTAATAGACGCGACACAGTTCAAGGGTAGTTTGAATGAATGCCTGCCATTAATCGCTCAGACTTCAGCTCATCAGAATGCTGTACTGCTGGGGCTCGATAAGGTAAGTGAGTTCAAAACAGCCAAGTTAGCAAAAATCGCACAAACTGTTATTAAATCTACACAAAAAAAATTCAAGCACATCAGTATTGATATTTCAGCACTACCTGATGAATTTCACTACCTATTTGCTCTTGGACTGACTCAGGCGGCTTATCAGTTTGATGAATTTAAATCAAAGAAAAATGAGTTCCAGCTGGAACATATTGAACTGGTTGCACCTCAGAGCAGCCTGAGCCAGCAACAGCTAACGCTTTTACATGCCGTACAGTCGGGACAAAATTTTGCACGGGATTTAGGTAACCGTCCAGGCAATATCTGCTTTCCTGAATATCTGGCTGAACAGGCACAGGCACTGGCGGCTCAATATCCTGATCTGTTAAAAGTTACTGTACTTAATGAACAGCAGATGGCTGATCTGGGCATGAATGCTTTTCTGGCTGTAAGTAAAGGTTCAGACCGTCCGGGCCGTGTCATCACATTGGAATATAAAGTGAAAACCGAAGAGGCACCAGTAGTACTGGTGGGTAAAGGTGTTACCTTTGATACGGGCGGTATTTCACTTAAACCTGGTTTAGGCATGGATGAAATGAAATTTGATATGTGTGGTGCCGCTTCGGTATTAGGGACCATACGTGCTCTGTGTGAAGCAAAACTGCCAATTCATGTTATTGGAGCAGTTGCTGCTGCTGAGAATATGCCTTCCGGACACGCTACCCGTCCGGGTGATATCGTTACCACCATGAGTGGTCAGACTGTCGAAATCCTGAATACTGATGCTGAAGGCCGTCTTGTACTCTGCGATACCCTCACTTATGTAAAACGCTTTAATCCTGCACTGGTGATTGATATTGCTACTTTAACCGGAGCATGTGTTGTAGCGCTGGGTAAAGTACTTTCTGGCCTGTTTACACCAGATGATGAACTGGCAGCCGAAATTACCCGTGCCGGAGAGCAGAGCCATGACCGTGTATGGCGTATGCCGGTTCTGGACGATTACCAGGAACAGCTTGACTCACCATTTGCAGATATGGGCAATATTGGCGGGCCACAGGCCGGTTCAGTGACTGCAGCCTGCTTTTTGCAGCGCTTTACCACAGATTACCGCTGGGCACATCTTGATGTTGCCGGTACTGCGTGGTTATCTGGAGCAGCAAAAGGCGCAACTGGCCGCCCTGTTCCAATGCTGATGCAATTTTTAGCAAACCGTGCAGCGGCTAATGGCTAAGGTCAGTTTTTATTTGTTTGAAAAAAGTCAGGAACGGCAAGTAGAAAGTGCTTGCCGGTTATGCCGTAAGATCTTGCGGCAGCCTGCCAGAATCTGGCTATATTGCCCCGATCCAATTATGCAGCAGCAGCTGGATGAAGCATTATGGAATTTCGATACAGCCAGTTTTATTGGTCATGGCATTGACCAGGTTAATGCACCGGTGTGTATTTCTGCCGAGCTGCCTGCTGAATTAGACTGGCTGGTGTTTAATTTTTCTGACAAAGCGCTTGGTCCAGTTGAAAAATTTGGACATATAATTGAAATTATTGAAAACAATGAAACTGCCAAGCAAACTGGTCGGGAAAAATATAAAACTTACCGGCAACTGGGTATTCAACCCCGCACATTTAAACTGTAAATCAGCTTTGTACCATATACATGAAATGATCTAGAGGAGAATCAGGTGGCCCTTAATATTGGTCAAGACTTTAAAAAGCGCTGGCTGGATACTCCGGAACTTGTCCGGCAAGTATATGAAGATGACCTCAAGCGAATCTGTGAATTACTGCGACCAGAAACTTCTATCCAAAACTGGCAGGCAAGAGAGCAGAGAGCTCAGCTTGAATCACAGCAGAGAATCGAAACTGCTTACGCTGAACTCAAAGCAGAACTGCTGGAACAGGCCCGTATTCGCAAACAATGGGCTCTAGAAAAATCTCTGGCGAAAAAACGCGCCGACCAGGCCGCTTATAATGCCGGGCTATATGAAGATGAAGCTCGTCAGTTTCATCAACAGACTGAGCAGCTGTATATTTTGAACCAGATGCTGAGTCAGGAAACATTGGAGTACAGTTCACGTTATCATAAAAATCCTGAGCTTCCAGCCATTGATTACGCCCAGAAATATTTTCTGAAAGTTCAGGATGAACAAATTCTCACTGAACTTGAAAGTGTACGCCTGCGTTTAGAGCTTGAAGCAGATACCCAGATCGAACAGGCGGTGAGTGCCTTTCGTGCCAGGTTACAGGCAGCAGCTCATGAAGAGATCGAATACATCCTGAAAAATACAAAGTTTAAGACATCTATCCAAGATTAGATGCTTAAAACCGGTAAGGCTGGTGAGCTCTCATAAAACTGGCATAGCAACAAGGTAGTGCAATAGATATATACTGCCGAAATCGTGCTCATTACAGCAGTAGGACCAGTTATCAGATGCTCAGGAAGAGTTATGGATACACTCAACCAGCCCGCTCTCTGCTCATATTTCACAACTTTCTATGGGTGAACAGTGGACTATCTCCACACAGGATTTATTGATCAGCCGTGCAGATTTTTCTCTATATCTGTATTTTTATCTCATGCCTCTGAAACAGGCTGATTTAGACTGAAAGAAACTGCCATTTTAAAAAGCCCAGCAGTATATCCTGCACTTACTATGATCAAATTTTAATATAAAAAACCGGTCATAATGGCCGGTTTTTTATATTAAAAGCAAATTATGAGGCTTATTTCAAGAAACCATTTTCTGCCAGAAATGCCATACTGATAGAAGACTCAGGTTTCTGTTCAGCAGCTTTATCACCTAGCAACAAACGTTCAATGTAGCGTGCCAACACATCTACTTCCAGATTAACTTTGCTGCCTGTTTTCCAGGTACTGATATTGGTGCGCTCGGCAGTATGCGGTATCAGATTCAGGCTTAAGATATTACCACGCAGATGATTAATGGTCAGGCTGATACCGTCTACAGTGATCGAGCCTTTTTCGGCCAAATACTTGGCAATTTCTTTTGGAGCAGTCACTTCATAGTAAACAGAACGCGCATCTTCACGGACTAGGGTGATTTCACCAATCGCATCAACATGGCCACTGACAATATGGCCACCGAAACGCGTAGTCGGTAGCATAGCCTTTTCAACATTGACCGGTTGTCCGACTTTCCATTGCCCTAATGTAGTACGGTTTAAACTTTCTCGTGAAACATCCGCTGCATACCAGTTCTCGCCCCATTCAATCACGGTCAGACAGATACCATTGGTCGCGATCGAGTCTCCCAAATTTACATCAGACATATCAAGGTCAGTCTGAATCCGTAACCGTACATCTCCGCCTACACTCTGCAGGCTCTGTACTTTTCCAAGACTTTCAATAATGCCTGTAAACATAGATCTCTTCTCTTAAATAATTTACCACAGGGCTAATTGCGTACTGACGCCGGAGGTATCTACACCACCAAGTTCAGCAAAATGATAAAGCTGGCTGAGCAGCTGACGTAAAGGCGGACCGGATTTGGCATGGGTATCGGTAATGACAATAAACTCAAGTACACGTGCCCGCTCTGACTGACGCTGCTTGCTGACCCGATAACGTGGTACATCCTGCGTGAGCAGTGTCACTTTGCCACGCTCCAGATTGGCCTTCAGCAAATCCTTGGCTTCTATATTACCATCAGTTGAATAACTGGTCAGAATATAGCGTGCATTAATCGTTGACAGCAGCTTTTCATAAGCTTTTTTAGCATGTTTAGATGAATTGTATGGACTTGGACGTTCTTTGCGCCAAGCACGGTCAATCCCACTTTTATAGCCTTTGGTATCCGGGCTCGGCAAGTCCACCTGGTCCCATAAAGTTAATGCATTTAATACATGATAGTTACTGCTATAGGCATGCTGGTTATAAGGCGGGTCCAGATAGGCGACATCGACCTCAAAGCTACTCATCTGATTAGCCAGATGCTGGGCATCTACACACCACATTTCAGCAGCCGGCTTGTTCGGCTCACCTACTTCGCAGAAACGGCCAGGCGTTAGCCACAATAATGATTCAATTCGTTCCAGGGCTGTTTGGGTCTTTCCTCCCCAGCCCTGATGAAAACTTTTAAATACACCACTGGTATTACTGACAAAACTGGCAGAATAAAGCAATGGCGCAAGCAGGGCACTCATCTCAACATCATCAATTGCACCTTGTGCCTGCCAGGTTGCAATCTGCTGGCGAATAGCGTCAATACGCATACCGTTGCGACGCTTAAAGAACAGTCTATCACGAGTCGGATCATAAACTTCGTCATTACGCGGACACAGATTATGGGTCACCCAGCCTTTGACTTCAGGCAAACGGTTTAAATAATCAATTGCTTTTTGATAGCCGCCCAGCTCTTTAAAAGCAGGAGCCTCTACACAGGACAAGATTGCATGATTCAGTGCATGACTATAAGGTTCCCAGTCATTGGCAATCACACGATAGCCATTTTGTCGGGCCAGACGTGAAACCACTCCGCTGCCAGCGAAGAAATCAGCAAAAATCGGGGCACGTTTATTACCCTGATTCAGGGTACCAGTAATTTCAAGTGCTTCTAAAATCAGGTGGAGTAGTCGGCGCTTGTTACCCAGATAAGGAACCAGCTGATGAAAAAGATATTCATCTGTCGTGCGGGCGGCATGACGACGCTTGTGATAAACCGAAGACTCTGAATTCATACTGTCTCTTGAGTAGGGATTAACCTTAAGCGGAGATCATCACCTACAATTGTAGCATCTTCCAGCTTAAAACGAAGTTGCTCAGCCATACTGATAAATTCAGCATTAAACATCGCACGGGCAGATTGCCCCAAAAAAGTGGGTGCAACATAGCTGATCATCTCATCAACCAGTTTTTCCTGCAAGAAGGCCGAAGAAAGCGTTGCTCCCGCTTCAACCAGCACATCAAAAATCTGATACTGGTTACATAAGGTCTGTAATAGCCCTTTTAAAGGCTGTAACGGTAATTGTATCACGCCTAAGTCGGCAAGTTCCTGCCGGAAGGGTCCCATTACCATAAGCTGTTCCGGACTAGCCAATATTCTGGCCGTTAACGGTAACTGCCCCTGACGGTCCAGTACCAGCCGTTTGGGCTGCACAACGGTCTGCAAATCAGTCCCGGATAAACAACGTACATTTAGCTGGCAGTCATCAGTCAGCACGGTCTGTATACCGGTAATCACTACTCCTGAAATTGCACGCCAATGTTGCACATCCTGCCGGGCAGCTTTACCTGTGATCCATTTTGACTCACCTGAAGCCATTGCTGTACGACCATCGAGACTGGAAGCTACTTTAAGACGTACATAAGGCATGCCTACAGCCATGGCTTTCAAAAAGCCGCAGTTAAGCTGTGCCGCTTCATTTTCACAGATACCACTCTCCACCTCGATACCAGCTTGTTTTAAAATGGCTATACCCTTACCTGCGACCAGCGGATTCGGATCAGGGCAGGCAATTACTACTTTTTTTAATTGATGTTTGACCAATGCTTCTGCACATGGAGGAGTACGGCCATAATGTGCACAGGGTTCCAACGTGACATATGCAGTTGCGTCTTGAGCCTGCTCACCCGCCTGACGCAACGCAAATACCTCGGCATGAGGCTGTCCCGCGCGTGGATGATAGCCTTCACCCATAATTTGGCCATCCTTGACAATTACACAGCCAACATTCGGATTGGGCTTGGTTGAATACTGACCGAGACGCGCAAGCTCAATGGCACGCCGCATATAAAAATAGTCTTGGTCAAGTCCACTATTCACTACCTTTCTCCGCTTCTGTTAACGTTGTTGCATCTGTTCAATTTGGCGCCGAAATGCCTCAACATCCTGAAAGTCCTGATATACCGATGCAAACCTTACATAGGCCACATGGTCCAGTGCAAACAGAGACTGCATGACGATTTCACCGATAGTCTGCGATTTAACATCACGTTCACCCAAGCGACGGATCTGAAGCTGAATATCGCTCAGTACCGTTTCAATCTGCTCTTGAGTCACCGGGCGTTTTTGCAAGGCATGCATCAGGGAACCACGAAGCTTGGCCTCATCAAACGGTTCATTTTTTCCATTGGATTTAATGACACGCGGCATGACGACTTCATAACTTTCGAACGTGGTAAAGCGCTCACCGCAATTGATGCACTCTCTTCGCCGGCGGATCTGGCAGCCCTCGGCAGCAAGACGCGAATCAATGACTTTACTGTCTGCGGCATTACAAAATGGACAATGCATAGACTTGAATAGAAATGATCAACTTAACCTAGTGTAGCAAAAATTCTGCATATTTCTGCACTTTCGCCAGTTCTGCCATAAAAAAACAGCCCCGTAGGGCTGCCTGTCATCAGGTTCCCGCTTATTCGATGCGTTCACCATGCTGGCTTAAATCCAGACCCATACGTTCATCGTCAGAAGAGACACGCAGGCCAATCACCAGATCAATAATTTTTAGAATCACGAAGGTCAAGATGCCGCTATAAGCAATAGTCGCCAGCACACCCTCTACTTGTACCCACAACTGTTTCATCATATCGGTAGGAACTGCATCACCCATAATCAGTTCACTGGCAAATACACCGGTTAAAATTGCCCCGACAATACCGCCTACTCCATGCAGGCCAAAGGCATCCAGCGAGTCATCGGCTTTGAGTAACCGTTTAAGAGCTGTAGTGCCCCAGAAACATGATACTCCACCAATCAGCCCCATAATTAATGCGCCACTTACTGTCACAAAACCTGCGGCCGGAGTAATGACCACCAGACCAGCTACCGCTCCTGAAACAGCACCCAGTACTGAGGCCTTGCCACGTACAAATTTTTCTGCCACCAGCCAGGCGATTGTAGCTGCGGCTGCTGCCACCTGAGTCACGATCATAGCGTAGCTTGCTGCTCCATTTGCACCCAGTGCAGAGCCGGCATTGAAACCAAACCAGCCTACCCACAACAGGCTGGCGCCCAGAATAGTGAGAGTCAGATTATGTGGCGCCATAGATTCACGGCCTAATCCCATCCGTTTACCCAGCATATAGGCAGCCACCAGACCTGCTACACCAGCATTGATATGAACTACAGTACCACCAGCAAAGTCCAGCGCACCATCATTGGCTAACCAGCCACCACCCCATACCCAATGGGTAATCGGGGCATAGACCAGCACCACCCAGAATGCGACAAAAGTAATAAATGCGCCAAATTTCATCCGCTCGGCAATCGAACCACTGATGATAGCTACCGTAATAATGGCAAAGGTCATCTGGAATACAATAAACAGAATTTCCGGGATAGTGCCTTGCACAGCAGACGGCCCGATTCCCATAAGCATGAGCTTGTCCAGTCCACCAACAAAGGCATTACCTTCGCTGAATGCCAGACTATAACCAATCACAATCCAGACTATACTTACTACGGCAGTAGCCACAAAGCTGTGTGCCATTGTACTTAAAACATTTTTCTTGCGGACCATACCGCCATAGAACAGAGCCAAGCCTGGAATTGTCATTAGCAGGACGAGTGCAGTAGAGATAAGTACCCAAGCGGTATCACCTGAATCGGCCTGCGCCTCTTCTTCGGCAGGCGCTATATTAGCCGGCTGTTCGGCCGGAGTTATTATTGTAGAGTCAGATGAAGTTGAAACCACAGTTTCAGTAACGGCGGAATCAGCTGGTGTTGGTTCGGCCCAAGCCGCTGATCCACCTAAAAGTGCGCCCGACAGACTGAGCGCAAGCAGCATTTTTTTCATTTGTGTCCCCCAACCTTTATTTCTGAGTTATCAGTTACTCAGCAAACTTTATGCCAACTTAGACAGCATCCGGTCCTGTTTCGCCAGTACGAATACGGATGACCTGTTCCAGATTGGTCACAAAAATTTTCCCGTCGCCAATTTTTCCTGTGCTGGCAACACGGGTAATAGATTCAATCACTGAATCCACCAGATCATCACTGATCGCAATTTCAATTTTTACTTTTGGCAGGAAATCAACAACATATTCTGCACCACGGTATAGTTCAGTGTGGCCTTTTTGACGTCCAAAGCCTTTGACTTCAGTGACAGTAATACCTTGAACACCGATGTCAGACAGGGCTTCACGCACGTCATCCAATTTAAATGGTTTTACAATTGCAGTTACGAGCTTCATTTCAGTTTCCTTCGGCTTGTTTCACCAGTAAGGTTTTATGTTCAATTTTCATGCCAAGAATCTCTAAAGGTTGGGGAAAATAGAATTTTTTGGCATGAGACGTACGCTTGATTATACTTGATCAGCTTGACTAAACTTTAAAAAATAAACATTTTTATATGTAATTTTAACTCGTTCAATATATAAAATTTTATATGTACTCAACAGGCTAGGGTATACCCCTCAGCAGTGTTAAAGTATGCCCATACATTTATAATTTTCTGGATTCCCTATGATTGAAACCCTATTACAGGCCATTCTTGAGCAGATAGACCAACCTAAAAAAGATATTGAGAAAAATCTAAGGGCTTTATTAAATGAAGCTGTAGAAAAAATGGATCTGGTTTCTAAACAGGAAATGGAACGGCAGCGTGTTGCCCTACAAAATGCCAATTTGCGTCTCGAACAGCTTACGCAACAGGTCAATATGCTGGAAGAGACTTTAAAGAACAAAAAATAAGCACCTTAACAGTGCACTTGAAGACCATAATCAACAAAAATAAGATCATAACGGAACAATAAAATGTCTTTTGCCAAAATTTACACCCGGGGGGTGCTGGGGCTACATGCGCCTTCTATTGAAGTTGAAGTTCATGTGAGTCAGGGGCTTCCCTCCCTGACTATTGTAGGGCTTCCTGAAGCTGCGGTACGTGAAAGTAAAGATCGGGTTCGCTCGGCGATCATTAATAGCGGCTTTCAGTTTCCCACCAAACGTCTTACTATTAATCTGGCTCCTGCCGATTTGCCCAAAGATGGATCACGTCTAGATCTACCGATTGCGTTGGGAATCTTGGTTGCTTCAGGCCAGCTCCCTGAACAAAGTACAGAACAGATTGAATTTATTGGTGAACTGGCTTTAGATGGCTGCTTGCGTCCGGTAAGCGGCACACTGGCAATTGCCATGGCATGTCAAAAAGTACGGCATCAGCTGATACTGGCAGAAGCAAATGCAATGGAAGCAGCGCAGCTCTCTGACTTTCAGGTCTACGGAGCACAGCACCTAAAACAGGTTTGCCAGCATTTACTACAGCAACAGCCATTATTACCGGTTAAAAGGAAACTATCTGAAGCTGCTCAAGATTATAAACTGGATTTGGCAGATATTAAGGGGCAACTGCGCCCACGGCGTGCTTTGGAAATTGCAGCAGCAGGCGGTCACTCTCTACTTTTTAAGGGCCCTCCTGGAACTGGAAAGACCCTGCTGGCTTCAAGGTTACCCAGCATTTTACCTCCGCCCAATGCCCAGGAAAATCTTGAAGTTGCCAGTATCTATTCAATTGCCAATGTTCAGCATCCCTTTGGACAACGGCCTTTTCGGGCTCCACACCATACTGCATCTGCTATTGCGCTGGTCGGCGGCGGCTCGCAACCCAAGCCTGGTGAAATTACTCTGGCACATTTAGGTGTTTTATTTCTAGATGAGCTTCCTGAATTTGACCGCAAAGTACTGGAAGTTTTACGTCAGCCACTCGAGTCTAAGGAAATTGTTATTTCTCGGGCTTCCCGGCAAATGACTTTTCCGGCCAACTTCCAGTTGGTAGCAGCTATGAATCCTTGTCCATGTGGTTATGCATTTAATCAGGATAACCGTTGCCAGTGTTCAGCCGATGCAATCAAGCGCTATCAGAACCGTATTTCCGGTCCATTGCTGGACAGGATTGACCTGCATATTGATGTGCCACCCTTGCAGGCGCATGAACTCCAGCAAACCACACCTGCTGAGAATTCAGACACAGTCAGGAAACGTGTCATTTTAGCTTATGAACAACAGCTCCAACGCCAGGGTTGCCTTAACCAGCTGCTTTCCCCTAAACAGCTCGAACTGCATGCACAGCTGGACCAAAGCTCACTACGTATAATTGAAATGGCACAGCAACGACTCAATCTCTCTGCCCGTGCTTATCACCGGGTTTTACGTGTAGCCAGAACCATTGCTGATCTGGCACTTTCCAAAGAAATCCAGACAAGTCATTTAAGTGAAGCGCTTTCTTACCGCAGTCAGTCCTGAACTAAAAAAGCCAAGACAGATTCAGATCAGCTTGGCTTTTATTTCTGAGAATGCTTAAAAACTGTATTTTAAGCCAAGTACCACTTTATTCTTTTGTTTATCATCCATACGGTCATATCCACCAATAATATAATCCAGACTCATATTGGCTCCGGTATCTCCTAAAGGGTGACTTAAACCGACAGTAAAATGTCTGAAATTGAAATCTTCTGTCGTCGTAATAAATTCGTCATCATCACCATAGTAATAAGCGCCTAGAGCAAAATTTGCAGTAAAAGCTTGTGGTAAAGCCCGACTGTAAGTGGCTAGCAGATAGGTATCACCCTGATTACCCCAAGTGGTATTTTGGGTCAGCGTCTGGGCAGTAATACCAAAATCTTTATAATTTAAGCCAAGCAGTGTTTCAAAGCCGTCAGAGTCAACATCTGAGTTATAGTAATAATAGTAAGTACCGCCTATGGTGAAGCCGGTATCTTCATTGATTGAACCTTTATAACCCAGATAAAAATCATGCTCAAAAGAGTCACCACCCTCATAGCTTTCAGTCAGTGGATCGTAATCAGCCAAAGAATAGTCCAGACTGGAACCCCAATACCCCGCATAAAACCCAGATGGATGGCTATAATCCAGCCCACCTTGTATAGTTGCATCCGAGTTCTCAGGAACATTCGTTAGACCACGCAGGTTATAGCTGGAAAATACTCCGATATTTCCGGTAACCTCTCCCGGAAAAGGAAAAGGCCGGGTTTCTTCTGCGAGACTTAAGCCAGAAACTCCACTGATAACTGTAAAAAGAGCAGCTTTAAGAATATTTTTTGACATCTTGTATCCCCTTTAGAGAGTGGCGTGTATTGTTTGGTTTGTTTTTAAAATTCACGCCTAAGACTTAGCAATAGTTATGCCAATTTATTGTTTTTAGAATGATCAAATAATAATAAATTAAAGTTTGCTATTGGACTGGGACCTACTTAAAAAATCAAATAAATGTCTAAATAACAAAATTTACTTCAGTGGGCCTTATTATTTTTAATAATGTAAACAGAATACTGCGACTTTGGTTTTGAATTTTAATTCAGATAAAGCGATACACTTTTTATTAAAGACAATAATTCAAGTTAGTAATAATGATTATTATTATATAAAAGTACTTTTATTT